>CALRJJ020000079.1:0-11890 GCA_943367505.1 Flavobacterium psychrophilum
AAATTTCCTGAAATTAGAGCGCCTATTAGGTAAACTCAGTTTCTGGTAACTAAATCATTGAAGAGGTTATATGACCGATAAGTACAATCGCCGCGAAAAGAAAACCCGTCGCAAGGCCAAAGTGAACAGAAAGAAAGCAATCGTTAGAGAGAACATTGCTAAGTCCCAGTCTGGTAAGTAATAAGAATCGGGAAATAGTAAGAGTTTAAAATGACAGCAAAGCGAATAATGTCGGGTATGCGCCCCACAGGGCGTCTTCACCTGGGACACTATTTTGGCGCACTCTCAAACTGGATTCAGTTTCAGAGTCGCTATGAATCATATTTCTCCATCGTTGACTGGCACGCTCTGACCACTAAGTTTCAGAACACTAAAGAAGTGCAGGGTCATATCTGGGAGATTGCCCTAGATTGGCTGTGTGTGGGCATTGATCCCGATGTATCAACTATGTATGTGCAATCAGCAATCCCTGAGATCGCCGAGTTACATCTACTGCTTTCGATGATCACTCCCCATAACTGGGTTGAGCGTGAGCCGACCCTAAAAGATATGGTGAAAATGCTCGATTCAGACGAGCATGCTGCTCATGACAAGATCACCTATGGTTTGCTTGGTTATCCGGTCTTGATGACTGCTGATATTCTGGCTTTTAAGGGCGAACTCATTCCCGTAGGTAAAGATCAAGAGTCGCATCTTGAATTTGCTCGTGATGTTGCCCGCCGTTTCAATCATTTATATGGTGTCAGCTATTTCCCTGAGCCCAAGCCCGAATTTACTGAAACACCTTTGCTCAAAGGCATTGATGGCCAGAAAATGGGCAAGTCTTTCAACAACGATATCAAGATTGCTGATACCGATAGTGATACCGAGAAGAAAGTAAAACAGGCGATCACCGATCGCACTAGAATCGCCAAGAGTGATCCTGGTCACACCAATCTTTGCGAGGTGCCATGGCCTCTATACAATGTTTTTGCTAAGGACAAAGACTATCTTGCTCAGGTAAAAAGCGAATGCGAAACGGCACAAATTGGTTGTGTTGATTGCAAAAAACGCTTGGCTGTTCATATCAATGATTTCTTCAGACCGTTTAGAGAAAAGCGCATTGAACTGGCTAAAGATCCAGAGAAAGTGCGCAAAATTCTTGAGCATGGCAATATGAAAGCTCGTAAGGTAGCAAGTCAAACTCTTAGCGAAGTGCGCGATATTATGGGCATGGTTAACTGGTAACAGTTAAATACTATTTTTGGTAACTGGTAACAGTCATTCCAACTCTTCTAAGCAGCAAAAATATTGAGCGCATTTTGGTCATGGCACTGACTGTTTGTCTTTGCTGCACCCAAACCGGCTCATGGCTTTGCTTAATTGCCCTCTTGCTAGTGGCACTTTTGAGCGGTCGCAGCGAAAGAAGCGAACGTTTGGCCGCTCTGAAGCAGGCGCCGTTGCTGCCGCCACTGCTTCTCTACTGTTTTGCTGTGGTTGTCTCAGGGTCATTTACTCCTGGTTGGTCTCTGGCCGAGGCCCTTAAAGCTTTAGTTTCTCTTCGAGGAATACTGGTCACCTATTTGGTGGCTTATCAGCTGTTTGCCCATGATTCTGGGGCCCGATTGACTCTTCCGGCCTTGAGCTGTTTGCTCTTTTGCGGAGCGCTTTCCGGCCTCTTTGGCTTGATTCAACAGGTATTCCATTTCCATCCTTTTACTTATCCCTTTTTGCAGGCGACAGGCTTTCTAAATGAACCAATGTCGTTTGCCGGTTTGATGCAACTGACAAGTTTCTTAGCTCTTGGTCTATTGATTCAGGGTGGCTATAAGTTGCTGCCACTCTTGTCTAACAAATTTGCCTTTGCCATAGTCGTTGTGGCAAATTTTCTCGGATTGATTTTCGCCAGTGAACGCAGTGCCTGGTTGGGTATGCTCTGTGCGCTCTTATGTGTTTGTTTCTATATTTCACCAAGAAGATTTTTCGAAGGTTTGGTTGCCTTAGCTCTATTGTTTGCTTTGGCCTGGTTTACCGTACCAGTGGTTCAGACCCGGCTGAGCCCCTTGCTTAATGCCAAAACTGATGTTGGTGTCACTGCCCGCATCAGCATTTGGAATCAGGCCTGGCAGCTGTTTCAGGAGCACCCTATGACTGGAGTGGGAGCCTTGCACTTTCCCCGCATAGATTTGCCAGAAGCGATTGTGCCCGGTCATTCTAAAGATCTCAATCATGCCCACAGCAATTATTTACAGATTCTCTCAACCACTGGAATACTGGGCTTCACTAGTTTTCTCTGGCTCTTAATAACAGCTCTTACTGCCGCTTACAGACAAGCTAAAACGCCGAGCCCTTTGTACGCTGCGATTGGTTTGGGCCTGTTTGGAGCGATGGTTTCGCTTGCGGTGGCAGGTATTTTCGAATACAACTTTGGCAGTGGCCAGGTCAAACTAATACAATGGTTTTTACTGGCCCTTTTGCTTCCGTCTCTACTTGTGGCTAAACACGCAAGTCTAGCCAGCCCTTCGACTGATAGCGCCAGGCAATTAGAAAACCCTGAATAAAGATAGAAATTACCATTGCCGACCAGACGCCGTTTGGTCCCATATGCAGCGCTAAGGCCAGAACGTAGGCAATTGGAATGCGAATGAGCCAATTGCAAATTAGAGTAAACCACATCGGTGTTTTTGTATCACCGGCCCCTTGCAGAGCACCGGTCAAGACCATTCCTAAGGCGAGGAATGGCTCTGCTACAGAGTTGATGCGCAGATAGTCAGCCGTATACCGCACAGTACCGGGCTCGTTGCTCATAGCAAGAGCAATTGGCGTGGCGGCAAAATATAGCACTATGCCCAGCACCACCATTGACCAGATGCCAATCCACGTTACTCGCCAACCTGCTTCAAAGGCTCTGTCAATTTCGCCGGCACCGAGGTTTTGACCGACAATAGAAGCCACCGACAAGCTCAGGGCCATGAGCGGCATAAATATAAATGATTCAACGCGCATGCCTATAGTCCACGACGCTAAAGCGCTGACCGAATCAGGGCAACGCGCCAATATGAAAAAGACGACGAAGACCGATAGCGACCAGGCTAGACGTTGTAAGGCCGACGGTATACCGATTCTGGCTATGCGAATTATTTCTTTGCTGTCGATGGGGTAAATGGCCTTGAGACTGTCTTTTAGCGGCGAACGGGAGATAGCCCAGATTGCTAAAGTGGCGCCGACAGTGCTTGCCAATAGGGCAGCGTAGGCGATGCCTAATACTCCTAGGTTGGGGACAGGCCAGCCGTATATCACGGTTAGTAGATCGCCAGCAATGTTGATAGCAGTCATGACTGACACTATATACAGTGGCGTTTTGCTGTCGCCAATGGCCCGGAAAGCCGCATTAGCTATGGCCGTAAAACTAAATGGAATAAGCATAAAGCTGTAGGCAATGAGATACTGCCTACCGGGAACGAGCACTTGATCGGATGGTGTGAAGAATGGCAAAACATAGTGGCCCAGTAAAGTAGCAGCGGTCGTCATGCTTACGCCGAGAATAATTGACAGGGCAAACGATTGGCCGGTGGCGTGGATCATTGCCCCTTTGTCATTGGCGCCGAAGGCTCGCGACACTATAGCGGTTGAGCCAACGCCCACCGAAAGAATGAATAATAAGAAGAGGAAGAGTACGTGTTCAGCTAGTCCTACTGCCGCTTGAATATTTGAGCCAAGAAATCTGGCCACATAGACGTCGCATATCCCCACAAAGGAATTGGCAATGGTGGTGAGCAAGAGGGGCCAGCTCATAATATAAATCGCCCGCCACAGATTGCCCGTCACTAACGGTTGCTTTTGCTTCTCTGCCATTTGCGAGTCAACATCTTTGGGCTGAGTGGTCACTATTTTCTCTTTTTGATTTTAGACAGTGAGCCTTTTTGCATTGCTGTCAGTAGCGCGGCACGGGCAAGAAGTCTAGTGGAGTCGAGAACGGGTAAAACTGAATCTTGTTGCTCGATCAAGAGTGGAATTTCGGTGCAGCCCAATATGACACCATCGCATCCCCGCCTCTTCAAGACATCTATTACTTCTTGCATAAATTGGCGGGAGGTTTCATTAAACTTTCCATTGACCAGTTCTTCAAATATGATGCGGTTTATTTCTTTTTTGTCGCTCTCTGACGGCGTCTCTGAAGCAATGTCGATAGCTTCTAGCTTGAGGGGATAAACAGGACCTTCCATCAAATATCTTGTGCCAAGTACTCCCAGTTTGGTTAAGCCTTTTTGTTTGGCTTCAGCTGCCACTACTTCAGCAATATGCAGCCAGGGCACCGGAGAACTGGCTGCGGCTAGCTCAAAGGCTTGATGAATAGTATTGTCTGGGCAAATAATGAAGTCTGCACCCATACTCGCTAAGCGCACCGATGAGTCGGTCATTAGTTGTGCCACACCTTGCCAACCTCCCTTGCCTTCCAGAGTTTGCAGGTAGAGGCCGAGTGGATGGGTGTGCAGGCTTACTTCAGGATGCCAGTGTCGCCCCATAATTGCCTGGGCTTCACTGCAAATAGTGCGATAGCAAAGAGCTGCACCTTCAGCGCTACAGGCGGCGATACCAATGTGTTTTGTCATTATCTATTTTAGTCTTGGTCAAATGGGTCAGAGCGGTAATCATCGCTTATTTTGAATGAATTGTCAGACCGTCTTGACTTTTCAATTAAACCTTGTGCCCGAGCCTTTTTTAGTACAGCGTCAACCATCGGCTTGACGGCATTAAGGTCAGGATTTCCTTTGGCATCGAATTTTCCCTCGACTAAAGCAGTCATCATTTGAATTTCTTTAGCAGAGAAACCTTGGGTAAATTGCTGGAGAATGTCTTTTTCTTTTGCCGTAAATTTGTCGCCGCTCAGGGCATCTTGTCTCTTAATTTCGAGGTTGAGATCGACTTCTTGATCTAGTGCTGCTGTTTCTTCTGTTTCACTTTTTCCCCGACGAATGGCATCGTTTTCGGCGTCATAAGCTTCTTCTACGCGCTGTTTGCCACCGCGAATTGCCTCTAAGGTTTCGTTGCCCTGACCCCGCTTTGTCACTGATGGATAGTCAATCACGACTAGCTCACCAGTTTCTTTGCTAAGTCCTACCTGTCCTTCAATGCCCGAGCCGACATCGGTAATTTCTAAACCCTTTGAGTCTAGTTTCTGATGGAGAGCATCGACTAAATCAGGGGAATAACGCTTGCCCACTACGGCTAGCTCTTGCACATATAAATTTGCCGTGCCGGAAAAGCCTGAGCCTGCCAGTTCGACTTCGTGTACCTTGCCGTAGATTTTGGCGTCACCCGGGCGTTTACCCCAGATAGGCTCCCAGCCCCCTTCTGCTATGGTCACTTTTAGTGCCCCGCCATGAGGAAATTGGGCACTCTTGGCCAGCTCTAAAACTGCTGGAGAATCGTTGCCGTGGCCTAAACTTTTAACTACGGTTTGATTTCTCAGAACACGATCACCGCGGACAAATTCAGCAATTTCTCTTAAGCCCATTTGCTCAAGAACAGTCGAGGCTTTGTCTAATACTGGTTTGCCGATAACTTCTTCGGCGCGCTTGCTTGCTGCTTTGTCGCTGGCTTCTTTTCTGGCTGGCCCAGTAGCGCGCTCATAGGCTTCGTCAGAAAATGATGAGTCACCTTTTTGTTTGCCGACTTTTGCTTCTGCTTTGGCACCACCTTCAATGGCACTGCTCTTAACGCTAAGGCTGCGATTTTCTAGGTTATTAGGTCGACCAAGCTCGGTCAGTGTGGCTTGCATCGCTCGGTTGCCTAAGCTATTGCCTCTAGAAGCGTAGGCATAACTAGGCTCTAGTTCTGACGTGTGCAAGAGTGGATTGATCGATGCCATAAAATTATCAAAACGCTGATAGCTTGTGCCGATCTTTTCTTGAATGCTTGCTCTTATTGCTTCAAAAGTTGGTCTAGTATTGCTACTAGTGCTGGCCCTTTCGCTCGGGCTTTCTTTGATAGTTTCAGCAGCTTTAAGACCTTCAGATTTTGCCACTTCAGGTTTTGCTATTTCAGGTCTGGCGCCTTCGGCCTTACCGGCCGGCATTAAGCCCCCAAGGGCCCCGCCGACAAGAAACATTGAATAAGCAGCTTCAACTCGTTCTTGATTGGTGGCACTACGCCCTTCAATAATACGGGCATGCGTTTCAGCGCTTATTAGGCCGGTTGGGATGCCCGCTACTGCGGCACCGAAGGCATTGTTAGTAAGTAGTTTGCTGACCAGGGGCTTTTCGGCTGCTAAACCAATTTGTCTTAAGCCCAGCGTGCCAGTGGTTAATGAGGCAAAGGTTACTGCCCCTACCGCACCGTTTTTGAGGCGGCCCGTCAAAAAATCACTGTTGCTTAACTGCAGGTCTGTTTGCCCGAAATTTGGTTCTAGGGGCTTGAAAATTGCCTCTGTGCCGAAGCCAGCCACCGCCGTTTCGGCTACGAGTAAACTGTTTTTGCCTAGTAATTTGCTAGCACTTTCAGCTCCCGCTTTCACTTCGGCTGTTAAGCCGGCGGCCCCAAATGCTTTGTGGGTAACGGCATAGGCCGCTATAAATGGAACTAATTTTCCCGCTGAGCCAAACTGCTGACCATACCAGGCTGCTGAATTAAATTCCGCCTTGACCGGCGCTTCCATGAAGGTAAGGCTTTTAGCTAACTTGGTGGAACCAGAGGCCTGATCGACTATCTGGGCTACCCCTTTAATAGGTGCCTGCAAGCCTTCGTATGCAGCTGTCTGCAAGAATGAACCAACCAAACCGTGGGTCTCAGGGCTAGCATGGGCAGCTTCTTGATTACGCTCGATGGGCATGTTTTCCTCAGTCGCACTGAAGACTTCATACCCTTTTATCTGCCTGATTTATCGCTGGGCTAATTTGGGTCTTCTAGGCTGAGGGATTCTTTGGAAAACGGCTTACGGGCGCCGCAATCGATGGCACGTTCTGTACCTTTGATCGAGCCTTTGATGACGCCACTAACCACACCATAAGCCATTCCTGAATAGGAGCCAACGGTGCGAGCAAAAAGATCCGGCCTGTCGCCCCCGGAGACGTCATCTGTCATTTGATCGCGCATGCGCAGGGTCTCATGTGAAATATCGCGAGCGATACGCACAGGTACGCCTACTGTCATGCCCATCAGCACTCCACCAACGGCCATGGGCGCTGCCAGTAGATTACGACCAGTTTTGTGCTGGGGGGCTTTGGTCTGACTGGGCTTTAAGCTAATTTTTGCTCTTTCCTTCGCTGCTTTGGCTGGGGCCGCATCTTGAGCTAGACCTGGATCGGCCGTGTTGAGGATGCGATAGTCGTTGATGTTAATCTCGTCTTCGCGTGTTTTTGCTTCTCCTTCAGCCAGAGCCGGAGCCACATAAAGGCATAGTATTGTCAGGGCTAAAGCCAGATTTTGATTTAGATTGATCAATTTCACATGTCAAAACCTATGAAATAGCTGCTTTTACTTTTTTGCTGAAGTGGTCGGTGAGTCGTCTCAATGTCGGTGAGATATCGTCATTCTCAAGCACTGCGTCAATCAAAAACATTTTGTCGCTCTTAAGAGCGGTGGCTAAAGCTTTTTTGAAGTCTGCTGCTGAAGTGGCTTGCATGCCGTTGCCGCCTACGGCCTTCGCCAGTTCTGTATAGTCCCAACGAGGCAGGTCAAAATAGTCACGCTGCTGATCGATGAAGCGCAGCATGGCATAACTAGCGTTGTTGAAGACAATGACAATGGGGTTTAGGCCCATCTTCACAGCCGTGCTAATTTCCATCCCGGTCATCTGGAAGGCGCCGTCGCCAACTAGTACTATCGGTCTCCGGCTCGGCATTGCTAGCTGAGCACCAATGGCTGCTGGAACGCCGAAGCCCATGCTGACATAGTAGCCTGGTGCTAGGAAGATATCGGTTTGCAGGCTCATGCCAGCATACATACAATCGCCAGTATCAGTCACCACAGAAAAGTCATTGCTGTTCTCTAAGACTTCATTGAGTGCACTAATCATGGCTGCTACTGTCAAGTTTTTGCTGCCAGCTGGCGCTTCGATTACTTCTTTAGCAATTGATGGCAATGTGAAGCGGCTTGTCGGCTTTAGTTTGGCGGTAGTTGTCTCTAGTAGCAGGTCTAGCACTTGGTCTAATTTGAGTCCGTTATAGTGGTGGTGTCCCACCATTACTTCGTGATTGTTGATTTGCACTAGATTGTCAGGGCTGAGTTTGGCTGTATATCCGCCGCTCTCCATCTCGGTCATTACTGCACCAAGGGCGATGACGCAGTCTGATCCTTCAACATAGTCTTTGACTTTAGGATTGCCAAACTGACCGAAATAATTGCCAATGAAGTTAGGGTGGCTCTCAGGGAATGTTGCTTTGCCAAGAATTGAAGTGACAACTGGGAGGTTAAGTGCTTCAGCAAAAGCAATGACTTTGTCTTTCAGACCAAAGCGTCGTACTTCAACACCGACCATTAGAACTGGTTGTTTTGATGCTTTGAGAAGGGCGGCGATTTCATTGACAGCGACACTGAGGGCTGGGTTTACTGCGGCCAGGTCTGGTAGCTTAGTTTCGCTCAACTCTAGTTCTTGGTTGACCATGTCGCGCGGTAGTTCGATATAGCCTGGTCGTGACAATTTGAGAGTGGTGTCAAAGACTCGATCGATTTCGGCTTGAGCTGTTTTGATATTGTCAACTATGCTTGTTGATTCAGTTACCTGAGCAAAGACATCGTGTTGGGTATTGAAGTTTTTCACACAGTGGTGCAGTTGGGGTTTGTCTTTGCGGAAGCGAGTTTCAGGGGCTCCGCTGATTACTAATAGCGGTGACTCTTCAGCGTATGCCAGGCCAACAGGATTGATCATGTTGAGGCCGCCCGCTCCATAAGTTACCAGGGCTACTCCTAGTCCCCGCAATCGAGCGTAGGCGTCAGCGGCGTAACCAACCGATGGTTCGTGGGTGAGCACAACAGTCTTCAGGTTGGTTCGCGTCTGTGCTGCATAAAATGGCAGAACAAAATCGCCAGGAATACCAAAGGTATGCTCTACGCCTGTCTTTTCAATGCGCTCAAAGATGTAATCGGCTAACTTCATCATTCACTCTCGTTTTGCAAACACTTAAGGTTAGCTCCAATTGCGCCTTTTGTCATATTGGAGAAGTATAATATCGGCAGATGGCTACACCCGAACCAAATAGCGAATCTTCCACTGTCTCTTCTGGAGCCAAACGCACTGGCCCAAAAGTCGAGCATGTTTTCAGGCGCAGATTGATCAAGCATCTGCTGCGCTATTTCTACTTGCTCATGCTAGTAGGGCTGACGGTTTCGATGCCGATGAGCTTTATTGAGCGCGCTCAATTGCATCATCATATTGATTTGGGTTCTGAGGTATTTATGCTGTTTTTTATTCTCGGTATAAATATTCTGATTTTGCCCTCTGCCTTTTTTGAGGTTCACGGCATTATTTTTAGCGAGGATGGTCTGAAAATTGAAACAATGTTCTTTCCCGTCAGGGTGCCCTTTGATCAAATTGTCACTTTCGCAGTTCCGAATTATTTGATTTGGGCAGTGCTGAGGACGAAAAGAGGTTTTTATTTGATTAACAGGAAGGACATCGCCAATTTCGATGAACTGTATGGCCTTCTGGCTCCTAAACTTCCTTCTGAGTCACTTTAGTTGATGGCGCTTTGGTAAAGTGGTGGTCTAAACTATTTACCTATATATAGCAAGAGACTTTGGGGCAAGATGAGTAAGGGCAAGATTCGGATATTAATCGGTAAACCGGGGCTCGATGGGCACGACCGGGGTGCCAAGGTAATTGCTAGGGCTTTGCGTGACGCTGGTATGGAAGTTGTGTACACCGGCTTGCACCGCTCTCCTGAAGAGATTGTCGAGACAGCTATTCAAGAAGACGTTGATGCCATCGGGCTTTCGATTCTTTCAGGCGCCCATCTAACACTCTTGCCTAAAGTAGTTAAGCTTCTAAAAGAGCAGGGTGTTGACGATATTTTGGTCTTTGGTGGCGGAGTAATGCCCGATGAGGACCGCGATTCGCTCTTGAGTCAAGGTATTGCCGAAGTTTTTGTACCGGGCGGAGCCACGGTGCGCACAATTGAATTTTTACGAAATAAGTTTCCCGGGCGTGAGTAAGGCTTAAAAGCTGTAGCCCGTCCGCTTTACATCGTAAAACCACCATTGGCAGGTCGGTCAGACAGGGCTATATTAATTTCCTGGGTGACGTCTATTCATTACCGTTATTTCGAGGCGTCGTTCTGGGTATATCAAAGTGTAGACATAACAGCCGATAAAAATCGATGTGATTAATAGTGAGTTTTGCAGATTAATTCTGCTGGACTTATCTCTTGAAAGCCTGTTATACTAGCGTCAAGTAACTAATCTCCAACTGGAGACGGAAATCAGTGGATAATTTTTTCTCAAACGATGAAACTGAAAAGAGCATTTTCGAAGGGGCGCCAAGCTTCTGGGAAATGCGTCATGGGATAAAAGAGTTGGCCATGTCCATGATGCCAGAAGCTCGTGACGTAACAGTCAAGGGCATTCCTCAAGCATCAGCTCAGGCTCTTTGTCGCAATGACGATCTTACGGACCGGGCCTACGCTTAATTTCAACAATTAAGATTGGCTCACCGTAGGAAGGGTTCGAAAGGGCCCTTTTTGTGTTGTTTATTTTTCGTCCACTGCAAAAACTTCTAAACTTGCTACAATTATGTCGTCTAGGTCTAACCTGGGCGGCTGTTTACTTTTAGGCAGCTTTTACTAAGTAACATGGTTGCATAATCAAAGGATTCTATTCCTTAACCGATGAATTCGAAGCCGACAACGTACAGCAAAGGTGACGTCGTCTTGGTGTCCTTTCCGTACACCACCGATGATGGATCGACTCAGACTAAGCGTCGGCCCGCTGTACTGATTTCAAATGACTACAATAACGCTCGTCTAGATGACGTGCTGCTCGTGCCTTTGACCAGTAATACCTCAAGAGCGGCTCGTGAGCCCACACAAGTTGAGGTTTTAATGAATACTCCGGAAGGTAAAGCCGCCGGACTCAGGCTCGATAGCGTTATCGATTGCACTGTTATTGCTACTATTCCGAAAACTCTTGTAGTCAGCAAAATTGGCGCCTTCCCTCAAGAAGTGATGGAGAAGGTGGACCAGTGTTTAATGATTGCCATGGCAATCGGAAGGCCAGTGGGTCAACCGGGGCCGCAACCCGGGCCGCAACCCGGGCCATAAGCTAGAACGAAGGCTATAGCGTATTCTTTTTCGTGGCTCATGGTTAGCTCGAAGCTGGTCAGTCCGATTGATTCAGCCCGTTCTTTGGCCTTTCCATGTAGAGCGATGGTGGGTGCGCCTGAGGCTAAGCGTACGACTTCGATCTCTTTCCAGCCGACACCGATAAAGCCAGTCCCTAGGGCCTTTGAAGTAGCTTCTTTGGCGGCAAATCGCGCCGCCACTCGAGCGAGAAAGTCTTTGGGTCGCGACGAGACGTAGGCCTTTTCTCCAGCGGTCAATATGCGATCGAGAAAGCGAGAGCCAAAGCGGTTATAGACCTCTTCAACGCGCTTAATTGAGCAAATATCGGAGCCAATTTTAAAGTTCATTTTTACTGTTCTTGCCTAAAGCTCAGGGGGCAGCTCGGCCGTGCGTGTACCAAAGAGAACCACTTGCTCTGGTTCGGTCAATTCTTCGTGAAGCTGGGCTACGCTTTTTTCGAGGCCCGGGTGGCGAATGTCGGGGGCTATTTCTAGAAGAGGTACGAGGGCAAAAGAGCGCAGATGCATTTTTGGGTGCGGCAAGTGAAGGTTGGGGCTCTCCATAACGCTGTCGCCATAAAACAAGATATCTAGATCGATGATGCGCTCTTTTGCTCGCTGATTGTTATTGTGACG
>CALRJJ020000080.1:0-11846 GCA_943367505.1 Flavobacterium psychrophilum
ATACGATTGACAGTAATCCAATATTCCAGATTAATGCAGTCTCATTTGTACCCTAAGCCAAGCTTAGTGGCATGCCGATAACCAATTTATTTTGCTAGCTAAGTTGCTATCTCGCCCTGACATAGAGAATCGTTCCGCCCAATATGCCGATGACAATATTGGGTAGCCAGGCCGCCAAAAGCGGCGTAATTCGGCCTGCGTCCCCAAGGGCGCCTGAAGACGATTGCAGTACGTAATAGAGAAAGACCACTACCGCACTATATATAAGACCGAGGTTGCTGCGTGACCTTCTCGCCAAAAGGCCAAGAGGGGCACCGGCCAGCGATACGATCAAGCAGGCTAGGGGTTGTGAGACTTTTTGATAGTAACGTACCAAGAGGTCGTTGCTCAGCGAGTTGGAGCTGCGTAGGATGTCTAGATAATTGTTGAGCTCGAAGAGGTTCATTTCTTTGGGCGAGACTTTGCCAGTGGCCAGTGCTTTTTGCACCTGACCCAAGCCTGGAATTACCATCTTGTCGAAACGGCTGATTCTCGTGATATCGGAGTCTCCCGATAGAACATAAGTTCGGCCAGCGTTTAAGGTCCAGTGACCGTTGTCCCATAGGCCGCTTGTGGCTGAGATGATTTGCACTAGCTTGGCCCGAGAGAAGTCGAGAATGATGACATTGCTCAGGTTTTTCCCTTCATAGTAGCCAATGAAGAAAATGCGCTCAATATTGAGGTCTTTGCCCCGCTCCATATAAGTAAAGTTAGCTTGTCCAGCTGGTAACTCGGCTTTGTAGAGGGCAAGAAATTCAAGGCGTTTAGAGGTGCGGTTAGCCACTGGCACCACTGCTTCGTTGAGGCCGAAGCTTACGAGTGAGGTAAACAAACCAAACATCAAGGGGGCAACCATGATGCGGTAGAAGCTGACGCCGCTGGTGCGCAAGGCAATAATTTCAGAGTCGCCCGAGAGGCGGTTGAATACTAAAAGTGTCGCTAGCAGCACACCAATGGGAATGGTCATGACGATTACTTCGGGCAAGTGTAAGCCCAGAATAGTAAGAGCCATGTGAATGGGCACACCTGATTTCATAACCAGGTTGAAAATTGTTTTTAGTTGCTCGGCGCCGAACCATACACCAGTGACGATACCAATACCGAACAGCAATGGTTGCCAGAATTCATTAGCGATATATCGGTCAAGAAGCTTAATACCAATGCTCACAGAGTGAAGTCCTCTCCCAGATATTGTTTGCGCGCCACAGGGCTTTCTGCTACTTCTCTTGAAGTACCGGCAACCAAAATTTTGCCGTAGTCAATCAAGTAGGCGCGGTCAGTAATTTTTAGTGTGGCCCTTGGGTTGTGGTCGGTGATTAGAACGCCCAAATTCCATTCGTCACGCAGCCGGCGAATAAGGCCTTGAATATCAGCAATCGAAATCGGGTCAACCCCAGTGAATGGTTCGTCTAGCAAGATGAACTCTGGCTCTGATGCCAGGCACCGGGCTAGCTCAAGACGTCTTCTTTCACCACCAGAGAGCTGCACTGATATAACATCAATCAAGTGGGCCAGACCAAATTGTTCAAGCAGGGCTAGAGTGCGCTTCTTGTGTTCTCTGGTGGGGAAATTTCTCAATTCAAGAATTAGCTTGATATTGTCGCCCACGGACAATTTGCGGAAGTTAGAGGCTTCTTGCGGCAAATAGCCAATGCCCAGGCGGCTGCGAATGTGAATTGGCAACTTGGTAAGGTCTTTGTTTCCCAGAGTAATTGAGCCCTTTTCAGGCTTAACCAGGCCGAGCACCATATCGAAAGAGGTTGTCTTGCCAGCACCATTTCGGCCCAGTAGGCCTACTACTTCGCCGCGATTGAGATAGAAGCTGACGCCGTCAACGACTCGTCTTCCACCGTATGATTTTTGCAGGCTCTCGATTCTAAGTGTTCTAGTATCGTTGGATTGTATTGAGCTTGATGTTGGCGCGGCCGAGGTCATTCTGGTCTATCCACCTTCGTTGTACTGAGCTTGCCGCTAGAGTCGTCACTAGAGTTGTCTCCAGCGCTTGGTCTAGACTTGTCTGCAAGTTTGAATTCTGGCGCTGAGTCAAATGGCACAGCTGGAGCTGGAACAATCGGAGCTTCCATTTTCTTCTGCAAGATAAAGGCTCTGGTGTTGCCTTCGGCAAGCACTCTGCGGTCGTTGATGATCATGGTGATGCGGTCGCCAATCCAGCGTTTGCCTGGTTGGGTAATTTGTGAACGGCCAATGAAAACAACTTTCTCTGCCTGGCCATAAGCATTGCGCACCATTACTATTTTGGGTCCAATGCCAACGGTATCTTCGTAGAAGATTTTGCAGTTACCAACAGCGTCGAGACGGCCTGTCTCTTTGTTGTAGTCTTGGGTGTCTGAAACAATAATTACTGGTGCACCGGTATTGGTTATGGCCGGAGTGGCGTTGCTCGCCGCCATGCCACCATTGACGATGGGCTCTACTTTGCCTTCGTTGGCTGGTGCAGTCACCGTGGTCGATTTCGAGGCAGTACTGTTTGAATTATTGCTCTGAATTACTTTCGAGCGCACATGGCCCGTGGCCTGTAAGCGCTTGGTGGTGAGGAAGTAAGTCATAGTGTCTGACTGGGTATTGTTCTGCCCTTGAGTGGCAGATACTTTGCCAGTGAAAACTGCTGCTTCTGGCTTTTGGTCGGCACCGTAGGCCATGCGCAAGTGCTCAGCTAATACGTCGATATCGCCAGCTTTTACTTTGACGTGGCCGAAGGCCTCAAATTGACCAGTACCGCGGTCATAGACCTGACGATCTGAGTCAGTAATAATTGTAGTTGGGCCTTCTGTTGGCCCACCAAGGCCACTAGCAGTGGTGCCGCCAGCCCCATTAGCGCCAACGCTGGCTTTGCTGACTGGTTCGGTATCGTCAGAATTAAGTGAACCTTTGGTCGCTGCTGCTTGGGCGAGAGCTGCTTCAGCGCTAGAAGCAGGTGCTACTTTCTTGGTTGGTTTCTTTGTATCGCCTTTCACTGCCACTTGCTCAGCAGCAGGTGGTGGAGCCTCGTTTACTACTTCAGAGTGGGCATGACCATCGGCCATGATCTTTGAACTTACCATTTCAAAAACTAAAGTATCAGCATCAATTTTGTTATTGCCCTGCACTAGGTGCGGGTGTCCGGTAAAAATAGCTTTCTGGGGCTGACCGGTGTTGACGTCACGGTAGAGCGTCGCTACTGGGGCAACAATGACACTGTCTTTGTAGACAACTCGTACATGGCCTCTGGCAATAATGTGGTCGCCAGCAAATTCTTGTTCTTCTGCCTTGATGTCGATAGGGCCGCCGCCGCCCATGTCTGGTGCTTGAGCCATCGCAGCTAGTGGCATTTGTAGAGCCAGTAAGCTTGATAGCAAAGGTAAGATTGATCGTTTCATACTAAGGCCGTTCATTATTTTACTGACCGATTCCTTACGAGGTGATTCCTTCAATATATTGCGCATGAATAAAATCATTTATTGGCTCGCAATGATGGCGTGGGTATTTCCAATTATCTTGAGATCTTCTAGGTCTTTTTTGCCAAAACGCCCAGTGGCGTAGTTACCGGTCACCTTGGCTACCCCCATGGCGATGTTAACACCACCAGTGGCCTTAAACTGATTTTTTTTCTCTAATTCCAACTTTTCCATATCCATTCTTGACTTCCCTGCCTCACCCTCGGCAATTACCCGCTGGCCTGGCCCAGAGGCCAATTCCACCCGGTGGGTATCGGTATTGGCTTTGCCCAGTGGTGCCGTAATCAGCATTTTTACGTTGGCTCCGTCCAAAAACTTCATGCTTATGTTGGTCAGGCTTACGTCTTTAGAGTCTTTTATTAAGGTGCCGGTCTGGGCTGACAGAATCCAACGCACATTGTTGGCGTCATCGACTTCTTTCAATTCATAGTTTGTAAAGGCTATGTTACTGGCGGTTGGGTTAGCGTCTCTTTGCTCTTTGAACTTCTTCTCTTCGATTGTGGCGCTCCATTGGGCATAGTAGAGCAATCCAACAATGCCGCCCAAAATGCTTAGGGCGAGAACGAGCTTGAACCAATCAGATTTTAAGAAGTCGAACATTGAACTCAGTTACCTGGAATTAGTTACCTGTTGCCCTCAGAGCAATTGCTTTTGAAACATTGGTGAGGCTTTCTTTGAGATTGCCCTTCTTAAGATAACCTTCGCCGAGGAAGAAATAGGCGGCCGGATTCAATGGTGAAGCCTCTTTTACCTTCTGCCACTCGACAATAGCCTGATCGATATTGCCTGATGACTCGGCTTGGAGGTGCGCCCGATAGACTCGAGCCCAGACGTCATCAGGTTGGCGAGCCAAAAGGTCGTCTAGCTTAGCCAGAGCGAGTTCGTAATAACGCTTAACTTGTGGCACCGCATCTGGTGAAACTTGTGACATGTCTTTGCGAATTTGAGTTAGGTTGCCGAGTACTTGGCTTGGTCCGGTTGCTGGTTGAGCTAGAACTTTTTCGCTGGTTTCGGGCTTGGCAGCTATGGTTGAAGTGTCTGTATTGTCTTTGCTGTCTTTATTGGATGGGCTTGGATCGGCTGGCTTTTTGGCCTGGGCAATCCATTCAGCATACTTTGGATTTTGACCGGCCGCTTGGCCTGAATACTTAGCTAGCAGATATGCTTTCATGTAATAAGCCCACGCCAGGTGGTACCTCACTTGGTTATCTTCTGGGTAGTAAGTGAGCATCTTTTCGTAGCTCTGGATCATCTGGTCGAAATAAGCTGGCCCCCCGTCTTTTTCGGCCAACTTGCGTGCCCGTCTAACTTCTTGCAGGGCGGTTTCGACCTGACTGGTGCGACTCAAGGCCACAGCATAGATAAAACTGGCTTCGGCACTGTCTGGATAGGCCTCACGTTGCTTTCTTGCCAGGGCCAAGTCATTTGTACAGACGATATCTTCGGTAGCCATGCTGACCGAAATAGATTGGCCGGGCTTAATCAGCCACTGGCTATTCAAAGCTTCCGCAGTGCTGGCTTTGCTTTCTGGTTTTGGATCGGCTGGGGCCGTTGTCTGGGCGCTTCCCTGTGTTGCTGTTGACGCTGACGAACTAACAGCCTTGGGCTGTTGTAGGACCGGTTCCGCCAGGGCCTCAGCGCCGACGGCAAACAACAGGGCACAAGCCGCAATAATTGGACGGCCGTGTCTTTTGACCACAGGGCTGGAAAAATATGAATGAGTGCTCGAAAAAATGGCCTTCTACCTCTTGAGCCGACTAATAATAACAGACGACGAGAGGTTGCCAACTGGTACCGCCAGTTAGATGAAGTTTTCTGCATAATCGAAAAAGCTTTTAGCCCGGTTTGTTGCCGTTGCGCCCTTTGAGAATAATGGGCAAGACTTCATGCAGGCCATCCACAATATGTGTGGGCTCAGACTTGGCCAGCATTTCTTTGCTGTGCAAGCCGGTGGTGACGCCAATGGCGTCAACGCCAGCATTCTTGGCCATATCTAGGTCGAAAATACTGTCTCCAATAACCACGGCATGCTCAAGTGGAATTGAAAGCTGGTCAAGAGTCATGTGAACCGATTCAGGGTGGGGTTTGTGATTTTCCACATCGGCTGCGCCTACTACCATTTTGAAATAGTGAGCAACATTGTGGTGATCAAGCACAATTTCAACTAAGTTACGGCGCTTAGACGAGGCAATCGTGATTACTACCCCAGCGTCTTTGAGGCTTTGTAGCATTGTGAACATGTGAGGAAAAGGCGGACAGATTTCGATGGCCATGGTGTCGTAAATGGCGCGGTAGCGGTTGGCTACTTCTAAATGAAAATCAGCTGATTTCTCAGGCATGATGATTTCCATTTGCTTGGGCAGTGGCACTCCGACTAAGAGTGCCCATTCGTCTAAAATCGCCGGTGCAAATCCATATTCATCCACAACTACTTTCATCACATCGACGATGCCAGGAGTTGAATCTACCAGGGTACCGTCGAAGTCGAAGATTGCTACTTTATACAAATGGCGCCTGCTTTCACTTGCTTACTTATTTACTTACTGACTTTGTGATGTGACTCGATTAAAGACAAGAAACGGTCAAACAAATAGTTAGAATCGTGTGGCCCCGGATGGGCTTCTGGGTGGTATTGAACTGCAAATATTGGCAATTCTTTGTGGCGGAAGCCTTCAACTGAATTGTCGTTTAGGTTGATATGGGTAAGTTCCAGGTTCGCTGGCATTGATTTTTCATCGACAGCGAAACCGTGATTCTGACAGGTTACTTCGATTTTTCCAGTGGTTAGATCTTTGACTGGATGGTTGCCACCACGGTGACCAAACTTGAGTTTGTAAGTACTGCCACCAAGGGCAATAGACAAAAGCTGATGACCGAGACAAATACCAAATATAGGAATGCGAGAGGCTATTAGCGTCTTCATCTCGGCAATGATGTCTTCGCAAGCGGCTGGATCGCCGGGACCGTTTGACAAGAAGATGCCATCAGGGGAAGTGGCAAGAATATCTGCTGCTTTTGCTCTAGCAGGATAAACCGTGGCAGTAACACCGCGGGCTATCAGCTCGCGCAAGATATTTTGCTTGATGCCAAAATCGAGTACGGCAACTTTTGTCTTGCCTGTTCCGATTGTATATATTTCTTTGGTAGAAACTTCGTTGGTGAGGTCTTGCCCTGCCATTTGCGGGGCATCGGCCAATGCCGCTAGCAGTTTTTCGCGGCCACCTTCTGTTAAAACATCTTCTTCAGTTGATATGGCGCAACGCATGGCGCCTTGATCGCGCAGCCTGCGAGTTATTGCTCTTGTATCTACTTCGGATATGCCAGGGATATTGAACTTCTCTAGGAACGCTTCGAGAGTGCCACTGGCGCGGTGATTGCTATGTTTGCGGGAGAGATGACGCACCACGAAAGCACGAGCAAAAATTGAACGCGACTCGATATCTTCGTCGCAGACACCGTAATTGCCGATTTCAGGATAGGTCATGGTGACTACCTGGCCGGCGTAACTCGGGTCAGTTAAAACCTCTTGGTAACCCATCAGCGAGGTGTTGAAGACCAGTTCACCTACTGCTGTGGTTGTTGCTCCGAATGCTTTCCCTTCAAAAGTGGTGCCGTCTTCCATAATAAGAAGTGCCGGTTTTTTGTTGTCGTCTAATTCCAGTAAGCCGCTGGAGTTGAGGATGAGCCTTGTGCCGTTTGCCATGTTTTTACTGTTCTATCTCTAAGACGCCGTTTAAGTAATGCCCCTGTCAGTTCAATTTGAATTGATTTGGTGTTGAACTTGAGGTGGTATGAGTTCTAGTTCGAAGTCTAAGTGTTTTTCGTCGGCCTTCCGCTAAGAACTATTTCTCGTAAGAACTATCTTACCCCACAGGGCTGTCAATAGGGGATTTTGCCAAACTAAAGCAAAGCTTACTTACAGATTGGGTAATCCTTACGATTCTTCCCATTTAGCTATGTAGAATTAAGAGCGTCGGTGAAGACAAAAAATTAAACGCGAACTTGGGGACTTTTAATTCAAATGGGCGATTATCAAGATTACACGCGGATGTTAACGTTGCTGGCTCCTCAGCTCATCCTTGTGGTCGGTGTTCTATTTGCGGCTCTGTGGAACTTGTTTGCTCCTAAAGCAAAGGGTTTGACTCCAATAATCTGTCTCATATCCCTGGCTGTGTCGGGCTATGTCCTGACCACACAGCTGGGTCTCACTGAAATACTTTGCAACGGCCTCTTTACTATCGACCCTCTCTACTCGGTCTTCTCGCTCGTTGCAATTGTGGTTGGCATATTGGTTGTCTTGATCAGTATGGGTTACGACCATCTCTTCGGACGCAACCGCGGCGAGTACTACGCCATCTTGATGACTGCGGTTTTGTCGAACCTGTTCTTGGCTGGCTCCACCGATCTGATTATGCTCTTCGTTGCCCTAGAGACCTTGAGCGTTTGCTGCGTTCTCTTGACCAGCTTCACTAAGAAAGATGTAAGAAGCGGCGAAGCTACCCTTAAGTACCTCCTTTCAACTGCTGCCACCACCGCTACTCTTTTGTATGGTCTTTCCTTCCTTTATGGTTTGACCGGCGCTACTTCTTTCACTGCTATCCGCGATTGCTTCTCCGTGGGTTCCCAGGCAGCCCCTTCCTTCTTTATGTTGTTGTTGCTAACCCTTGTGATTAGTGCCATCTGCTTCAAGCTCTCAGTTGTGCCATTCCACATGTGGACTCCAGACGTATACGAAGGCGCACCTACTCCTGTCACTGCTTTTCTTTCAATTGGTTCAAAAGCCGGCGGTTTTGTTGTCGCCATGCGTCTGCTCTTGATCGTATTTGCTCAGTCACAAGCCCAGTGGATGGTTATCCTCGGAGCTTTAGCTATCTTCTCTATGGTTGCCGGTAACTTGATTGCCCTGGCCCAGAATTCATTAAAGAGAATGTTGGCTTACTCTTCGATAGCTCACGTTGGCTATATTTTGATTGGCTTGATTGCCGCCTCCGAATCTGGACTTTCAGCCTTGGTCTTCTATGTCATGGTTTACGGCTTGATGAACCTTGGTGCATTCGCCGGAGCCGTTCTTGTTAGCAATGAGACTGGTTCTGATCGCATTGAAGACTATGCTGGTTTGATTCGCAAACGTCCACTGACAGCTCTGGCTATGGCTGTTTGCTTGCTCAACTTGGCTGGTCTGCCAATTCCTCCAGCTGGTTTCTTCGCCAAAGTCTTTATCTTCACTGCTGGCGCTCACATTCAAACTCAATTCATGGGCTTACCCCTTGGTTGGGTACTAGTTAGCGCCGCTCTGATTACCTCTGTTCCAGCTATCTATTACTACTCACGTGTAGTAATTCTGATGATTGTTCCTGAACCATCTGAAAAAGTGGCATCCCTACCTGGTGCTCAAGCTCCAAGACCGTGGGTCGGCAGTCCGCAAGAAGCTCCCGCTCTGGCACTGCTTATCTGCACAGTTTTAGTGGCCGCCGCCGGTACCATTTCAGTCAATTCATTGATGAACGTCTCGCGCATGGCTGTGGGCACTATGGCACTTCGCTCTGAAGATGGTACGCCGATATCGGCAGTGCCTAAAGCTAATAGTGTTCCGATTGCCAGTCGTCCTGACTACAGTGCACCACTCTTCCAATAACTGAGTGCCTAATTTGTCTTTGAGCGAGCGCAAGGGTGAAATAGTCTCTTTGCTGGTCTGTTTTGTGGCGCTTGTATTGGCACTAACGGCCTTTTACTTTCCCCTATTGGCAGAAGGCAGAGAATACTTTGTCTCTGACCATACCTATTTCTTTGAACCCTTTGCTCGCTTGATAAAAGAAGGTTGGTTGGCCCAGCGGCCGCCCCTGTGGAATCCTTATATCTATTGTGGTTCGCCCCAATTGGCCAACCCATCGCCGGGTATTTTCTACTTCCCCAATTTCCTGTTCGTCGCTTTCCCATACAGCGCGGCTTTGGCTTTAATTCAATTTTTTCATCAGCTAGTTGCCTTTGCTGGTGCCTACTTACTCTCGCGCATGCTGCGCTTTAGCGTGGCCGCGTCGTCTTTTGTTGGTCTAACAGTAGCGCTTAGTGGCTATTTCTTTTCGCTACCGGCTAACTACACTTTGCCAGCCACTTTTGCCTGGGG
Source organism: Flavobacterium psychrophilum (assembly GCA_943367505.1). GTDB lineage: Bacteria > Cyanobacteriota > Vampirovibrionia > Obscuribacterales > Obscuribacteraceae. The sequence goes on from CALRJJ020000080.1 coordinate 9,619, forward strand.
CTTGCTTGCACTTTATGGTCTGGCTGCCATAGCTCATAAGCGCAATCGCCTGGCCTATGTGGTTTTAGCCATTCTTTCGGTGCACTGGATGTTGATGGCTGGCCGGCCCGAAATTTATGTGCCTGTCTTTATTATGTTTGGCGTCTTGATACTGCTAATGGTGCTGAATTTTTTCAAGTTGCCTGGTGCGGAACTGGAAGATAGTGAATTAGGCACAAGCGTCAAGCTATCAGCTCGTATCAAAGTGACCTACTGGCAGAGTCTGGCCATAGGCCTAGGCATTTTGATGAGTATGACTATGCTCTTGCCTGTTTATGAGTGGAGCAAGCTATCCCCAAGGGCTAGTGGTTTAGATCTCAATCAAGTTTTTAACTGGAGTTGCAATTGGTATGACTTTCTTTGCCTAGCCTTTAGCCAACCCCTCGGCGATTTACAGCAACCCCGTACTTTGTTCGGTGGTGCTGTGGCCAGTAGAGCTGGCTACTATCCATTTTTACCCTCGGCCTATATTGGCCCGGTGGTAGTTACTCTAGTGTTCTTCGGTCTAGCTGATAAAACTTTCAAGTATCGCTTCCATGCCTTTGGAGCCGCACTAGTGGCGGTGCTTTTATCTTTAGGTAAATACACACCGATCTCGGCTTTTTTGCTCAAGACCCTGCCGTTTCTTTCGATATTGCGTTATCCTGTCAAACTTTTGATTTTTGTCATTCTCTTCTTGGCCATATTGGCCGGGCGCGGCTTGCATGCTTTAGAGGAAGGTCAGCGTAGCAAAGTGGCAATTATTCTCAGCCATAGTGTCTGGATCATTGCCCTTGTAATTGCCACCACATTTACCTTTGCGCCAGATTGGGTGCACGGTATACAGCCCATGTTCTCTGCTGCTTTTTATAAGGCGCTTGGCCGCCCGATGATATTTACAGCATTGATTGGTTTGATTTTCTCATTAGTAATTGCCTTCTCGAAAAAACTCAAAATAGCTGATAAGCAAACCCTGGCACTGATAGTGGTGGCAGCCCTAATTGGCAGTTTGATTGTGCCAGCTTTTCAGTACAGGCAAAAGACTGCAGCCCCTGGCTATTTCGCCTACGAAGGCGCTCTGCTGAAGAAGCTCAAGCTTTTGCGGCAAGAGGCTGAAGATATTGATGGAAAGCCATCGGCGATTCTTCCGCCACGGCTCCTTACGGTTTATTTCGACCCCTTGAGAATGAACGCAGACTATCAGGAAAATCTGCCCAGAGAGTGCGTTAACGGCGAGGCATACATGCAGTATTGCCGCGAAATGCTTTTGCCAAACATCTGTATTGATTGGCACCAGCCTGTCACTTTCGGCTACGAATCTTCTGAGACCAAAGACTACCGTTCTACTTTTCTCAAGTTTTTGCATCGCTCCTCAATTGATACTAAGGGGGCTACAGACGATGAATTGGCTCGCTTTTGCAAGATCACTTCTACTCGGTATGTGGCTAGTTCAATTATTGGCTCTGGTAAAAAGGGGCCCACTCGCATGCTCAATAGTCGCTGGTTCAAGCTTCTAGAAGAAGACAGCGAGTATAATTTGCGCCTCTACGAAGTGCTGGATACATTACCTCGCGCTTTCATTGCTAGCTCTTGGGTTAAGCGCAATCAAGAACAAGTGCTGAATAGCTTCCTTAAAGGGCCATCATTGCCTGGCTCTGGCGCCTATGTTGAAGAAGACCAGAAACTGCTACCAGCCAGCGATTGGTTAGCTAGTTTTGATGGTGCCAATGGTGACGGTTCTAATGGTGAAGCGGCCAGCGACAACGAAGTGCGCAAAATAAGTGGTATCGCTCCTGGTGAGCAGAAATTACCAGCAACTTCATCGGCAGAACTGCAAGCAGCGCTGAGCACACCAGCTAATGCTTCTACGAATAAAGTGACAATCTTGCAAGACCAGAATGAGCATGTTGCTCTTTCGGTGCAATGTGATAAAGACAGTTTGGTTGTTCTCAATGATCGCTTTTATCCGGGCTGGAAAGCAAAAATCGATTCTGTGCCAGCGACAATTTATCGGGCTAACGGTTTTATGCGTTCGGTTTATGTCACGAAAGGATCGCACTTAGTCGAGTTTGACTATCGCCCCGATTGTCTGCGCTTTGGTCTTTATTTAGCGGCCCTAGCAATTTTCATAACGCTAGTGCTGGCAATGGTTTCGCTTGCAAAACCAGCGAAAGCAGTCTTTAGATTTCTCACCACTGGTCAAAAATAGG
>CALRJJ020000081.1:0-11839 GCA_943367505.1 Flavobacterium psychrophilum
TGACTCAGTAACGACTGCAAATCTTGAGATGCCTCTAGAGTGAGAATTCTCATCTTGCCTTCGTTCAAGTCTGAACTGGTCAATTTGCCAATCTTATCTAGATCTTTTTGATCGAGTAAGAATTTGCCAATTGAAGCAATTCTGCCAGAACCAGCGTCTTGGTTTTGATCACCGGAAGCATCGAGACGGCCGATACCAGCAATCTTAGGTGGGGAGACCTGCTCACCGCCTTGATCTGGAATAGCATAGGCATCAGGCTTAGAAGCGGCGTCTTCTGGAATGCCAAGATTGTCGGAGAATATCCGGTTCATGACATTGTCGTCAACTGAGAATAGACCACCTTTAGCTGGCTCTGGGCTTGTAGCAAAGTTTGCTGCGGGTGCTTGAGCTGCCGGTTGATTCCATGCCGGTGGTGTGGGAGGAGTGGGTGAACCCCAACCAGTGGGCTGAGCTTCTGCCGGAGCAGCGGCTGGTGCATTGGACCAACCACTAGGTCCACTAGCAGGTGGCTGTTCCATTCCCCATCCGCTGGGTGCCTGTGGAGCGCCCGACCAACCGTTAGCTCCACCTGCTGCTGCAACTGGGGCTGGAGTTGGTGCCGATACTCCCCAACCTGAAGGTGCTGCCTGCTGTTCGGCGCCGGTATTCCAACCAGGAGCGCTGTTGGCCGCTGCTGGTGGGGCAAAATTGTTCGGCGCTGCCGCTGCAGATTGAACAGGGGAGATGGTTGCTTGCACACCAACTTGTGTGGACGGTTCATCCACGCCAAGATTGCTACTGAAGAGCTTATCGAGGTCGTTATCGGTTAATTGGAAGAGACCGTTTTTGGCGGCATTTGGATCAGCGGCAGCCGCTGGGGCTGTGATGCTTGGTGCCGCTTGAGGTGGGGCGAAGTTGTTGGTTTGTGCTGGTTGTGCAACCGGAACTAGATTTGGTGCTTGAGCCGGTGCGCTAGCCGAAGCTTGCGGTTCGGCACCATTATTGACCAAGGTACGGCCAACTGGTTCGCTAACGCCAAGGTTATCGCCAAAAATCTTGTCGATATCTTGATCGCCCAGGTTAAACATGCCGCTAGGAGCTGCTTTGTCAGTTACTTCTGGAGCGGCTACTGGAGCTGGTGCGAAGCTCGGTGCAGCAGCTTGTGGCACTTGAGACTGACCCCAGGCTGGCGGTTGCCCCCATTGATCGGGAGCGCTGGCTGGAGCTGCTTGCGGTTGTGGTTCATTGCCCCAACCCGGTGACGCAGCGGCGGCGCCGGCATCCCAGCTGTTGGCTGGAGCTGCCGCTGTTGGTGCTTCGGTGCCCCAAGCAGTCGGTGAAGGTGTACCTGCAGGCGCAACTGGAGCTGCAGCTGGTGCTGCCCATGCTGCTGGTGCTGCAGGCTCTGAGCCCCATCCTGATGGAGCAGCGGCAGGGGTTTGAGCAGGCTCTGGAGCTGCACTGACAGCACCCCATGGTGTGGTGGTGGGTTGTTCTGGATGAGTTCCCCAGGTGCTACTAGCAGCCGGAGTCTCACCCCAAGCGGCTGGCGCGGCTGGCTGAGCAAAGCTCTGAACTGGAGCTGGTGCTTGCTCAGGTTCGGCTTTAGTCTCTTTGCTGCGTTCTTGAATTGGAAGATCCCAGCGGCTGTCTGCTCCAGCAGCAGGGCCACCGAGTACTGTGCCCATTTTCTCTACAATTTGATTGACTGGAATACCAGATGAAATAGCCGCTGGTACTGCTGCTGGTGCTGGTGCGGCTGCTGGCATCTCGGCGGCATTGCGTGCCTGAATTGGTACATCCCAGCGGCTATCCGTTGCGGCACCGCCACCGAGGACAGAACCCATTTTCTCAACGATTTGATTAACTGGTAGGCCTGAAGAACCAACCGCCGATACCGCTTGGGGAGCGGGTAACTCAGCGCTAGCACTGCGTGCTTGAATTGGCACATCCCAGCGGTCAGCTGATGCCCCTGCTGGAGCTGCTGCAGCAGGGGCTGCTTCTTTAGGTCGGTCTTGAATTGGTGAATCCCAGCGGTCAGCTGCTGCTGGCGCAGGAGCTTGCGCTGCTGGTGCCAGCGGTCCTGTTTTAGGCGTGAACGATTTCCAAACCCCTGTTTCCATCTGCTCACCTTCGGGTGACCAACTTTGATTGGCACCGACGGCTGGAGCTCCTGATGAAGGCGCAGCAATAGAAGTAGGTGCAGGTGCACCCCAAGCGGCTGGTTCTGTTGATGATTGCGGCGCAGCTGACTGCCCCCAGCCCATAGCGGCTGGAGCCGGTTCTTTGTTTTCTGGTTGAGCTGGCGCTCCCCAAGCAGAGTCAGTAGCTGGAGCTGCTATAGCCTGAGGGGCTGCAGCAGCGGCGGCCCAAGGGTCGCTGACTGCTGCAGCTGGCGCGGCAGCAGGAGCTGCTGAAGCTGCCCAAGGATCGTTGGTAGTAGGAGCAGGAGCTGGAGCTGGAGCTGGAGAAGCAGCGGCCCAAGGATCATTAGTAGCAGGAGCAGGAGCTGGAGAAGCAGCGGCCCAAGGATCATTAGTAGCAGGAGCTGGAGCCGGAGCAGGAGAAGCGGCGGCCCAAGGATCATTATTAGTAGGAGCTGGAGCAGCTGGTGCAGCCGCAGATGCCCACGGGTCGGTTGCTGCAGCTGCTGGTTGCGCTGGCTGCGCCCAAGGGTCATTAGCTGCAGGAGATGGTGCTGCCAGTGCAGCCGCTGACGGTAGGGAGTTAGATGTATTGTTCGGTACTGGTGTATTGGGAGCACCCCAACTAGCAGCCTGTCCCCAATTGCCGCCATCGCCTTCACTGGCGCTTGCGGGGCTCGGAGCGGTGCTGCTGCCTGGGCTTGACCAGCCGCCACCGTCTGACGAATTGGCTGCGCCAGAACCGGCTACAGATGCACTTCCCCATGGATCTTGTCCGTTCTGTGGTGGGACTGGTGCAGGTTGAGATACAGCAGCTTGAGCCGCTGGGCTCGGAGCTGCTTGAGCTGCTGGTTGACCCCAGGCGTCAGCAGCTTCAGAACCTGGAACGGCCCACGAATCAGATGACTTCAACGGAACGCCAGTATTTTGAGGTGCCACGCCCGCTTGGTTTTCGCTTCCCCAACTAGAACCCCAGCCGCTGTCAGTCTTGGCTGGTACTGCGGTAGGCTCCATAGCTGGCGCACTACTACCCCAGCCACTTTGAGTGCTGCTTGCATTACTTGTTGAGGCGGTTCCCGAACTCCAATCTAGACCACCGCCCGAGGGAGCGGCAGGGTTGGAACCGGTGGTGGGCTTTTGCCCCGGTGGTGCCAAGCCAATTGCTGAACCAGGATGTTGCTCGAATGAACTTGCTGGACTGCCAGCTGGAGCCCCACTCCAGTCTAGCCCTTGAGCAGTGACCGGTGCGCCCATCTTCTGCTTTATAGGTAGGCCAATTGGTGTTGGTGCACTCCAGCTTGAGTCGGCATCAGCAACTTCTTGTCCTTGGCTCTGTGGGCGGCCGAAGTCTCCTCCGGTTGCAGGCATTTCTTGACTGGAGTAATCATCAGAATCCATCTCTAAAGGTGAGAGTTTCTGTGATTCGGATACTTTTCGTTTGATCGATTCAGCCAGCGTAAGAGGCGCTTCGTCTAATGGATTGGAAGTAGCACCACCTGGCATACCAAATTTTTCGCCAAGAGATCTGGTGGTTGATTGATTGTCGCGATTTTCAGCGGCATCATTGGCGCGGGAGCTAATTGATTTAAGACGAGAGAACGTTCCCATCTGATCTTCGCGTTCATCTGCTGAAATGTCAGCTTCTTTGTCTTTGCGGCCGAATTTGACGCCAGGTTTGCGTCGATCGCTTGGTGATTCAACTTCGTCGTCTTCGACTGGGTCTTTGCCCTTGCCTTTCTTAGCGCCTCTATTGATGGCGCCTTTTTTATCGGTCTTATCTGCCTTGCCTCTGCCAGAATCTTTGCTCTGGTTGGCTTTGGCCTTAGGTTGCCCGCCACCAAACAAGTTGGTGAACATGGCAAAGATAGAACCTTTTTTCTGAGGGAGTTGTTCCATGATCGTTCTCGCGAGTGCTTCCGGGTTCTGGGGACGCAAATCGTCAGGAAGTGGAGTGTCCTGAGCGGCTTGAATCATTTGATCGAGTTGGTGATGAAACTTTTGACCCGAGTCAGAAGTTTCTAGATGATTGACGAAGGCGCGATGCTCTTGTTTAGAGAGTTCTTCATCGAACGATCTTTGAATCAGTAATCTGTACTCGGCGTCAGACATGAGATATCAACCTTTTATTTGCCATATTCTGCATCACCCGCGACCTAGACATTTGACTACTTGCACCCTGGCTCTGTAGAGCAAGGCCATGCATTTCTCTACTCTTTGATTGGTTACGATGGAAATTTGTTCGTAGTTAAGATCAAGGCTGTGTCGCAAGAGGAAAATTCGCTTTAGTTCTTGTGGTAAAGAACCGATACAGCGTTTTACTCTTTGAACGCCTAGCAATACAGTTGTTTCCCAATCCATACTGGCCGAACCATCTTGAGCCGGGTCTGTATCTTCTTCGTCTGGCGGTCCGCTATTCTGGCTGTGATATTCACCCATGGCTTCAACAACATATTGAGAAAGCCAGTCCCAGATAGACATATCAGGATTTTTCGGTAATCCTTGGTTGAGAGCGCTGAAGGCATTATTGAAAGATGAAATGGTAACTTCAGCAGCATGTTCGTGGTCGCCAGTGCCTAGTAAGGCCACTGCGTAGATGCGCTCTTGGTGCACCCATATGAACTCGTTGCGCTTGTCATTGCCACCCTTTTTTAGATCGGTGAGCACTGCAACTGCAGACTGGTCAAATTCTTTGGTGTTATTCTTCGATGGAAGCAGGGGCATGTTTTATGGTCTTCCCACAGAGGCTAAATAGACGTGCGTGCTCAGGTTACCTCGCGGTGCCTGAAGGCTGCCTCTGTGAAATAGTGTGATTTGAGAATGTAGCCGCTAAGATTGGTTTACTTCCCTCACCCGCGAATCTAAATTGCCACTATTCTAGATTGCCACTATTCTGAAACTAAGCTGCAACCGCCAAGACGCCTATTTATCAGTTTACCTGATATACGGTTTTGCGAAAGTATCTGGAGACATTGAATTGCATCGATTTGTACAATTAGTTTGCAATTTCAGTCTTGAACTTTTGTGCACCTCCATATCGACTGAGTGCTAGCATGTCTCAAGATGAAACCCGCTAACATAGATGTACCACGTTTGCATGGTGCTAACCCCTAACAGGACTGATAAATCGGCAATGTCTGTTGTAAATAGTTTTTCTGTGATTGTAAAGAATGCCGAACCTGAGGCATTTAATCTTGGCTCAGTCACTCAGGCCCCTCGCTCTGCAGCCGCTCGAGATCTCGAAGCTGCTTGTGAGAACCTTGTTTTTGAGCTTTCTGACAACAAAATTCCCGATCTTGTTCTTGCCGCAATCAAGTTTGTCATGACTGGTTATTTCTCAGATGCTCATCAAAGCGGTTTGTATAACCGTCAGCTGCGATTATGGGAGACCATTTCTAAAATTGCTGTGGTGGAAGTGCAGCCGGTCACTAAGGGCTTTTTTCAAAAAGTTACCTTGCCAGTGTATGAGCTGCTTTTCAAAACCGTAAACGGCAAAGTGCCAATAGTGGCTTTGGTAATTGAACCCTCGGCTACAGCTAGTCACCTTGAATTGTTGAAAGACTTTTTGGCTAAAGTGGCAAAAATCCAGGCTCAATCTGGCAATCAGGTTAAGGGAGCCTTCGTCATCTGTGATTCACCTTTCCCCCCAGCCATTTTGAGCTTTGTGGAAAAGGCAATTGGGGCCGAGGATCCGGTGGCACGATTTGATTCGATTTTGCCGCCACCCTACCAGGTACACATTAATTTGGTTGTCAATCTACATAGCAAGTTTAAAAAAGACGAGATACAAGAAGATATAAAAGAATCTGATAGTGGCCTTGTTACAGGTCGATTGCAGTTGCTGCATCCCCAGTTGCGCGCCAAGAAAATTACTGAGCCTAAGGATGACCTCAACTCTAGCGCGGTGCAAATTAGCTTTCAGTAGAGACTCAATCTTAAATTTTAGAGCGGAATATTTCCGTGTTTGCGCCTTGGTCTTTCTACTCTCTTGTTGGCCTGTGCTTCTAGAGCAGCGATTAGTTTCGAGCGAGTTTCATCGGGCATGATTACATCATCTATATAACCGCCCTGGGCAGCAATATAGGGGTTGGCAAAGCGTTCTCTAAACTCACCCACGAGTTCCGCATTGCGCTTGCCGGTAGTGTCTTGCTTGAGCTCTTTGCGATAGAGCAAATTCACTGCCGCTTCAGCACCAACAACAGCTATCTCAGCGGTAGGCCAGGCAAAGTTGAAATCGCCGCCGACATTTTTTGAACCCATTACATCAAACGCACCGCCATAAGCTTTGCGGGTAATTACGGTTAACTTTGGCACGGTTGCCTCACAGTAAGCGTAAAGAAGTTTGGCACCATGTCTGATAATGCCGCCAAATTCTTGGGATGTGCCAGGGAGGTAGCCTGGTACATCGACGAAGGTAATGACAGGGATATTGAAGGCATCAAGAAAACGCACAAAGCGAGCGGCTTTAACTGAAGCATTAATGTCAAGGCAACCGGCTAAACGTTTTGGTTGATTGGCGACAATTCCTACAGAGCGACCACCGAGACGAGCGAAACCAGTAATGATGTTGGTGGCAAAATGAGGGGCTATTTCAAAGAAGTCGCCCTTGTCAAAAATGCGTTTGATAACGTCATACATGTCGTAGGGTTTGTTGGCTTCTACCGGCACTAATTGATTCAAGGCCGCTGCATCTTCTGGTTCTAAATCGGTTTCTGCGCCGTCCTCGCATAGGGTATTGGGTGCGGCATCGAGATTGTTACTGGGGAGGTATGAAAGCAGTTTCTGCGTCAACCAGAATGAATCTTCTTCATCTTCAGCAAGAAGTTGAGCCACTCCAGAGCGCGAATTGTGAGTCATGGCGCCGCCCAGTTCTTCTAGGCTGACATCTTCTCCTGTGACGGTGCGTACAATTTCAGGGCCCGTGACAAACATGTAGCTTTTGTCTTTGACCATGATGGTGAAGTCGGTTACCGCTGGGCTGTAAACAGCACCACCAGCACAAGCACCATAAATCACTGAAATTTGGGGAATGACACCAGAGCAGCTGACGTTACGATAAAAAATGTCGGCATAGCCAGCTAACGATTTTACTCCCTCTTGAATGCGGGCACCGCCGCTCTCGTTCAGGCCAATAACCGGGCAGCCAGCTTGTTTGGCTAAGTCCATAATTTTGCAGACTTTACGGGCGAAGACTTGCCCTAAGGCACCACCAACAAAAGTGGCATCATGGGCAAACAAATAAACGGGGCGACCATCTATTTTAGCTTGTCCCGTTATCACTCCGTCTCCGTGCGCAACTTTGCTTTCCATGCCGAATTCTTGACACTGGTGCACGGCATAGCGGTCAATTTCTAAGAAGCTGCCTTCGTCCACCAACTTTTCAATGCGCTCGCGGGCCATCAAAACTCCGCGCTCATGTCTTTGATTCCTGACAGAATCAGCTACGTAGCTGGCTTCATTGCGCTTGTCTTGAAGCTTCTTGTTCGGGTCTGACTTAAGCGTTTCCATCGGAAATAGACCTATATTAGGGGGCGAGTAAATAATCGGTTAGAAGGCAATGCCTTTCGTGGCCACCAAGAAGAAGTGAACTATTGTAAGGTAAATCGACATTGTACAGACATCCAAGATGCTGGTTATAAATGGACCGCTGGCATGAGCTGGTTCTACGCCAAAACGCCTGAATAGTATGGGCATTAGGGTGCCAATCACTACGCCGAAAGTCATGGTGATGAAAAGAGAAACTCCCACCACTACTCCTAGTTGATAAGAGGACTGGTGCAAGAAGCGGCTAATTAGATAAGTGGCGAGTCCGCAGAAGAGACCAAGCAGCATCCCTACCTTTAGCTCGTGAAAAATATTGCGCAAGGCAGCCTTGAGGCTAAGAGCTGTTTTGCCGCTACTTTGAATTTGAATACAAGTACTTTGGGTGGCAACCCCACCGGTGACTCCTGACAGCAGCGGCATAAATGATGCTGCTTGAACCATGTGTTGAATCACAGAGTCGAAGTGAGTAATGACCGAGGCTGAACCGCTCTCAATTAATAGCGTAATGATCAACCAGGGCAGTCTGGCCGAAAAGGCACTGCGCACGTTGTAGTTGAGGACGTCTTGATTTTCCGGGCCCGTGGTAATACCAGAAGATTGAAAGATGTCTTCGATTGCTTCTTCTTTTAAAACGTCGATGACATCATCGGCGGTGATGATACCGAGCAGTTTTTTTTGCTTGTCAACCACTGGTAGGGTGAGCAAGTCATAGCGGCTCAAAATCTCAGCTGCTTGCTCTTGGTCTTCGTCGGCCTGAACGAAGACCAAGTCTTCATCCATAACGTCTCTCACCAGAATTTCTGGTGCTGCAGTAAGCAATTCTTTGAGAGTAACTTCACCGACTAGAACTTCTTCTTCGTCGACGACATAGACGTCATATATTTCTTCTTCTAAGTCTTCGTACTTTTCGCGCAGATAGACGAGAGCTTCGGCCACTGTCATACCAGCATGCAAAGCTAGATAGTCAGTGGACATGATGCCACCGGCAGTATCTTCTTTGAAGGTCATAAGCTGGGTCAGGTCTTCTTGTGCTTCGACGTCTGAAACCTGGCTGATCAAATCACGAGCTTTGTCTTGAGGTAATTCAGAAAGTAGGTCAACGGCATCATCCGGCGACATGTTGCTGATTAGAGCCACTATGCTGATGTCGCCGAGGTCACGTAAGAGTTCAGTTTGACCATCAGGCTCAAGCTCAGCTAATAGAGCTGAGGCATTGTCAAGGTCTAACAGGCGAAAGCAAGAGATGCGATAGCTCGGGCCTAACTCCTCAAAGCACTCGGCCAAGTCTGCTGGGTGCTGATCGTTTAGCAGCAAGCGCAGTTTCTGGCGTTGGCCAAGGTCGACCAACTCCGTTAAAACATTCGGCGCTATTAGCTGTTTTTCTGTCATAGCAATAACCCTACCAAGCCGGAGAGGTTGACAGAAGGGCTTTTGTCTAATTAGTTAACAGTTGGGAGGCAAGAAGGCTATTATGAGAGCGAATTAGCAATTTAGTCGTCGAGATAACCCGCAAGTCGAGAAGACCAGTTTGGTTGACGCAACTTACGGAAGGCCTTGTGCTCTATTTGCCTAACCCGTTCTCTGGTGATATTGAAAAGTCTTCCTACTTCCTCTAGGGTCCTCTGCCGGCCGTCTTCTAGGCCGTAGCGCAAATGCATAATGTCACGTTCGCGAGGGGTGAGTTGACTGAGCATGCGACTTAGGTCTTGACGCATTAGCTCTTCAGCAGTTGTCGCATCAGGCCTGGTTGCCTCGTTATCTTCAATCAAATCGCCAATGTAAGTTTCGTCATCGCGGTTAAGTGGCATTTCCATTGAAACTGGCTCGCGGTCTGCGGCCATAATTTCTTGAACTTTGCCTACTGGAATTTCTAGAGCCGAGGAAAGTTCATGTTCGTTTGGCTTGCGGCCTAATTCTTGCGAAAGCTTAGAACTTGTTTTCTTGAGCTTGTTTATAGACTCAACCATGTGCACTGGTACACGGATGGTTCTTGATTTATCAGCCAAACCTCGACTGATGGCTTGCCGAATCCACCAGGTGGCATACGTAGAGAATTTGAATCCTTTAGTATGGTCAAATTTTTCGGCTGCTCGAATAAGGCCGAGATTGCCTTCTTGAATCAAATCTTGGAAGGGCAGACCCCGGTTTAAATATTTTTTTGCAATGGAAATAACCAGACGAAGATTGGCTTGGATAAGCTTCTTTTTCGCCTCCCCGTCTCCTTTGGCAATGCGGCGAGCAAGCTCGATTTCTTCATCGGGCTTGATCATTTTTACGCGACCAATTTCGCGCAGATATAGGCGAACGGAGTCTTCAGTAAAGCCAGCGGCTTCTACTTCTTTCTCCTCCGGCTCATCGTCGGCCTCCGGTTCATCTCCGGCACCGAAGACGTCGGCGTAATCCTCTGAAAGGTCATCGGTAACTTTTGCAGCCAACGCAAGTAAACTCCATAACGCAGGAAAGAAAATTGAACCAAGAAACAGCGGTACACTTGAGAGTGTTGAGGGTAGTTGCTACCTTCCTCCTCTCTCCCTGCTATTTACCCAAATCTCAGTCAACTCTAAGCAGTCAAGGGATTGATTAACTTTTGTAAATTTGGTACTGGGGTGTGCGAACCGTGGACAACTATAAGGGACTAACTATGTACGGGTACTGCGGAGATAAGAGATTCATTCATGATTGAAGGCGATTTGGCCGATGTCAGCCTACCAGGCTTACTGCAATGCCTTGCCACCGAATCTAATAAGAGCTTCCGGGTGCAACTTGTTAGTGGCCCCCAGAAAGGCGAACTTATTATCTCTGAAGGAGAAATTCTTGCGGCCAATTTTGGCTTGCTTGAAGGCAATGATGCCTTGACCGAATTCCTTTTTTGGGGAGACGGAACTTTTAAGGTTGAACGCTTTGACCTGGCTGATGATGCTTCGTTTAGCCGCAGTTTGACTATCGCTTTAAGGCAACTGAATAGTTTTGCCGATCAAATTCTCTTCTTGCAGAAGAGCAATGTTGGCTTAAATACTGAAATTGTTCCTTCACCCAAATTCGGTACTCAAGAGTGGCAAGAAGCTCTGCAAAAATTGCCCCTGTATAAAGAAGATTATGTTGTTCTAGGCTGGGTCACTGACGGGCGCACTATGCGTCAGGCCATGCGTGAATTCAACTTTGATGTTGTGCAAGCAACAAGCTCGCTATTTCGTTTATTGAGTACTGGTTCTGTTGATTGTATTCGCCCGCAGCTTGTGCCAGAGCTAGACAGTTCTGTAGAGCTAGAGGCAGCGGTTGAAACAAGCCCTGCTGAGAAACCGAAGGCAGAATCTAGCAAAGCTAAGTCTGACAAAGAGAAGTCTGACAAAGCTAGCTCTAAGCCTGACCCTACTAGTAGTATCAAAGAACCAGATTTGCTGCCCGAATTTGATATGGAAGAGCCTGATTTGGTGCCAGAGCAAGTACCAGAAATAATTATTGAGGCCCCAGCCCCAGCAGTGGTGCATGACTTTGCCCCTACTCCTGTTCCCGCTCCTGACCCTGCACCTGCTGCAGCGCCGACTCCCGCAGTAGCTGACCGGGGTGAGGATGTAATTACTTCCGATAGCTTGCCTGCCGTGGGCAGTCCTGAGTTTATGGAATTGATGGCCAAGGCCCAGCAAGTTTCTGCCGTTGAAGCTGTGAAAAAGGCAGACAATCTCGTTACCGCTACTAGCGTTATAGAAAAGCCCAAGCCTAGGCTAAAGTCTGATGCTGAAGTTGCAGCACCTACAGCTGAACCTGAGAAAAAGTCGTTTGACATTCGTCGCACTGATCCACTGCCTTTAGTGGCGATTGATATTGAACGACTATTCCAAACAACTTTTCATGTTGCCCCTTTCGGCCAGGTTGCTCTCAACAACAATGCTCTTGACGACGATATGAAGAAAATCGTATCGGCATTTAAGGCAGGTAAAACATTTATCAATGTTGCTACCGACGGCGGGCACGGTCATGATCCCGCACAGGTATTACATACTTGCAAGTATGCCTTAGAGCGCGGTTATATCGACCCACCCGACCAGGTGGTTAGTTTGACTGCTGATCTTTTGCTTGGCCGAGTTGAGCTAGAACAGTATCTATTGCAGCGTCGCCGCTTAAATGGTGATGAATTGAGAGACGTTATTGAGATGGCTAAGCAGAAAGGCATAAAG
>CALRJJ020000082.1:0-11769 GCA_943367505.1 Flavobacterium psychrophilum
TACTGCTGGCGCAGTTCCTTGCTCTTCTTGTCGCGGCCCAGGTAGTAATCGCGGTCCGGCAGACCGATGCCCGACTGCAGCGCGTGGCCGATCATCTGGCTGGAGTCGTCGGCATCCGGTGAAGCGCCGAATGCGAAGGCGCCACCGACACCGACAGTGTGCAGATGGGCGATGACATCACCCAGACGGCGCAGTGAGCGGATTGTGTTGATGCGCGCCAGCTCGCCCTTGATGGGGTTGATGCCGGCCGCTTCGATGGCTGATTCATCCATGCCCGAGGCAAAGAAGTCGTTGACCTTCTGCTCGATGCTGCCGGGAGCGAAGGTTTCGCTGCGGGTGGCCAGCTCTTCGAGAATGACGCGAGTCTGCTCAAGGGTCTGGTCGCGCAGCATGAGGAAGGCGCCCCAGCGAGGATACTTGGCGGGGATTTCGGTGTTGTCGATCCAGGAGCCGTTGGCGAAGCGGTTGAAATCGACGCCGGGACTGACGCTCTTGTCCATGTAAGCGGGCTTGATGCCATGATTCGTTGTCATAGTGTTCTCCGTTTTAAGTTTGCTGTTGAAACGTGAATGAGCACCACTGGTGCCCACTAACAAGAAGCTCTTTCTGCAAAACCACGCTAAAAAGCAGTATTCCGAAACCAAATGCTATTCAGGTTGGCCTCTCGCAAAACAGGAGATGCAAACTCTGTGCTACTACCAAACAGCCGAAGCGGTTGTTTGGAGTGAGCTAAAGGCTATGGGTATTGGATTTGACTGCTTGTTATTGTTGCGTTGAAGAAAGAAGGGTTGGAACCTTCACCCTAAGTTTGGAGGTCTGTCAAAAGCCATACTTAACGGGAAGATTAGTACGTACCTAGAGGTGTATCTAAAGTGGTTTAATCTAAAGAAGATAGTTAAGCTCGCGCGAGCCTCCGTAGCAGAGCTGTCGGCCTGCTAAACTAAGCCCACTATGGCAGCCGATATTGAAAGCGAAGTTGAAACAATTGTCTCGGTCGAGAAGTTGCACAAGTCTTTTGGAAAGGCTGTGGCTATTGACGAGATTTCATTTCAGATTAAGCGCGGAGAAGTGGTTGGGCTTCTCGGTGCAAATGGTGCAGGAAAATCGACCACCATTCAAATTTTGTTAGGGCTGATTGCCCAAACATCAGGGAAAGTTTCAATTTTTGGCATGGACCCCTGGAAAAAACGCGTAGCAGTTCTGCAACGCTGCAATTTTTCCTCGGCCTATGTGGCATTGCCGTATAACCTCAAAGTAATTGAGAATCTAGATGTTTTTGCGCAGCTCTACGGTGTGAGCAATCGCAAGAAGAAAATAGAGGAATTGCTGCAATTGTTTGAAGTCGATCATTTGGCCCAGAAAATGACCGGGGGCCTTTCTTCTGGTGAGTCAACCAGAGTGAACTTGTGCAAGGCTTTGCTCAATGACCCAGAGTTTTTACTGCTAGATGAACCAACTGCTAGCCTTGATCCTGATATTGCCGATAAGGTACGTAAGTTATTAGCCCAGGTGCAAGCTGAGCGGCACATGACCGTGCTCTATACTTCCCACAATATGAGAGATGTGCAGGAACTTTGCCAGAGAGTGCTATTTTTGCACCAGGGTAAAATAATTGCCGAAGGTAGTTCTGAGGCTATTCTTTCGCATTTTGGCCAAGAAACTTTAGAAGAAGTATTTATTGCCATTGCTCGCAATCAAGTCACTACAAGCCTACTGAGCGGAGAACACAATTGATTCTTGTTAGGCCAGATCGAGTCATGGGGCTCTGTAATCGCTATTTTTATATCTATACCCGCAGTGGCTTTAGATTGTTAGACGTCATATTTTGGCCAGTCATGGACCTCGTTGTCTGGGGCTTAATTGCCAAATATTTCATGCGCCTCAATAGTGACAATCCAACCGCTGTCAGCTTTCTGCTTGGGGCAATTATCTTTTTCAATATCCTCAACCGTGCACAGCAGTCTATTTCAGTTTCATTTTTGGAAGATCTCTGGTCGCGCAATTTGCTAAATGCTTTTGTTGCACCAATTACGGTGGCAGAGTTTGTCGCCTCTACTTTTGTCGTTGGCCTAACTCAGATTTTTGCTGTTAGTTTGATTATGTCTGTCTTGGCTTTTTGTCTCTATACCTTTAACATTCTTGCTATCAGCTTTGCCCTAATTCCACTATTTCTCAATTTGCTTTTTATGGGTTGGTCTGTTGGTATGTTTACCACCGCTTTGATTTTTCGCTTTGGTCACCAAGCTGAGGCGCTTGCCTGGGCTGTGCCCTTTCTCATTCAGCCAGTTTCGGCCGTTTTTTACCCAGTGTCAGTGTTGCCTGAATGGCTGCAGCCGGTAGCATATATGGTGCCAGCAACCTATGTTTTTGAAGGTATGCGGGCTGTGCTTTCGGGAAATGTCGATATTACTTACTTCCTGCTTAAAGCTGCTGGCCTCAATGTCTTCTATTTCATTGCCGTTAGTATTTTCTTCGGGGCTATGCTCAACAGTGCACGGGAGCGCGGGGCTCTGGCTAAATTGGTGCTTTAGCCTAATCGGCTCCGATTTCCTTGGCAATGCCACGGCTGTAGATGTCTAGAGCTGCTAAATCGGCCTGAGCTAAGACTTTGTTGCCTAACTTCTCGTAGCAAATTGCTCGCTCTTTATAGCAAATGGGCAGGAGATAATTGCCGCCCTTTTTGGCATTTTCGCGATAGTTTTTGCTTAGTTTTACTGCTTCAGTTAGGCTAACTACTGCTTCTTTCCAGTGGTTTAGTTTCATGTAGCAGTCGGCTTGCGCTAAATAGACATTGGGTGAGGCTTTGCCACCGGGAGTTTTAATTGCTCTATCCAAAAGAGCTAGACCTTGCTCAGACTTTTGGGTCTTGTTGAGCATCATTGCTGCTTTTGTCAGAAATCTCCATGAGCTGCTAACATCGAGATTGGCGCATTTTTCATAGTCGCGGCTGGCTTGCAACAAGTTGCCAGAGCTGGCAAAACAGCCAGCTCTTAGCTCGTAAGCTTTCAAATTATTTTCTTTAGCCAGAATACTATTGGCTATGTCTATGGCTTTTTTATATTGCTGATCTTCTGCGTAGGCTGTCACTGCCATGAGCAACACCTGTGTTGGTGCTTGTTTTAGCGATTTAAGTTGTTCAAATTGTTCTAGTGATTCTTCAAAACGTTGTTCGCGACAGAGGCAGGCTGCTAGCCACCATTTTCTCTCGTCTTCGTCGCCTGGGTGCTTGGCTGTATTCTGCAAAAGCTTTCGCGCCTCGGCTGCCTTGCGCATATCGATGAGGTAGCTCAACTCGTCTGCGGGCAAACCATGTTCGTTCAAAACAGTAGATGCTCGGTGCTGTTCGCCTGCTCGCCCAGGTGCTGGCTCGATTCTAATGGCCGGCGCCGGGCCTTTGCCCAGAGCCGCAGGAATAAGGCCCACGTTCGCGCTTACGCTAGAGACCAGGCAAAAAGCCACGCATACAACTGAGCCAAAGCTAGTTAGCGTCGCTGTGCGCATGATTCTGACTGAAAGAAGAGACCGAATCGAAGCCATAATATTGCTCACGGGAATAGGGCAATTCTAATATAGGTGTTGAGTATAGGCCATCGAGTATAGGCTGCGGGGCCACAAACGGGCCTTGTCAAGCAGAGGCGAGCATGACTGAACAAATTCTGGCTAATTCTTGATTGTTCTGGGTATGTATTGGAAGAGAAACCCAGGGGAAACGCGATGAATGGAATCACAGAAAAACTTACTAACGCCGTAGCTGATTTGCTCAGCGCTTTATTGGGCGTCTGGGAAAACTATCGCCAGCCTAGGCAGGTCGTGCTTCAGCCCGTCAGAAGTGACGATGAGAGAATCTTTCGCGCCTGAGCGTAGTATTTGTCAGCTTCAGACTCGCGTCTCATGCGGTTCAGTAAAACCGCATAGTCTTTGAGAATGGCCGCTAAACGCCTTTGTGTGAGGCGATTGAGCGCTCCTTGGTCGCTTGCGCCCATTAGCTCACTGGCTTTCTTGAAATGCTTTTCGGCTTTGAATAGCAAGCTCAAATGACAGTAAACTAGGGCAAGGCGGTGATGGCAGAGGGCCACCAGCCGATCGCTGACGTTAGGAGACGCTTCTAATATGCTTAGACAGCGCTTCAGCAGCTTTTCTGACTGCCAGCTTTTGCCTTGCTTGAGGTAGAGACAAGCGAGGAACATCAAGTCTTCGGGCTGCTTCTCTAGTATGTTTTCGGCAGCAGAGATGTCGGCTGCGACTTTGAGCATATCTTCTGATTCAATTAGCTCTTTGCGTTTCATCATGACGCGGCCGAGGCGAGAATAGGCGTCGCGGAGGCTCTCGTAAAATTCAGGTCGATCGCCTTGAAAATAGGCAAAGTTCGCGGCAATGTACTCTTCTTCAGATGGGAATGATTCCTCGCTGGGTAAGAGTTCTACTGTTTTGTTTGTCTGTTCAGTTGCGAGTGATTCATCGGTGCGATTAGCAAGGTTCTGAATCTCGGCTTCTAGTTCCGCTTTAGCATCTAACTCAGCTTTTGCTTCTAACTCAGCTTCAATGCGGGCTTCAAGCTTTGCTTCAAGTTCACCTTTGAGTTGAACGCTGGCTACACTCTGTTCGGCAATCAGGCTTTCTAGCCCGGGCTGGGGCTTGTGAAAACTCAAGGCCGGAAGCTCTGTAACAGTGGCTCTATTATCAGGTTGACTTTGAGTCGGTTTGCGGCCCGGTCTTACTCGTCCCCCAACGGCTTCGCTAGGTGTTTGTAGTTTGAGGAAATTGAGTTCTAGTAAGCACTCAGAAACAGCTTTGTTGCTATTAAAGACTTTGACTAAACAGGCTGTAGCCTCGCCAATGCTGAGGTGTGCTGCGGTAATCATTTGCTGTAGCGATAGAGCGGCATCAAGTAAGGCCCGAGAAACAAAACCGCGAGCAACAAGCATTTCGCCAATAGGATGGCCGTGAGCTAGTGATAGCTCTAGTGCTTGCAACACATCGCTCTGTGAGACTATGCCCGCACGCATTAGTAGTTCGCCCAGGCGAATTGCCGCTTTGGTTTTTAACTTTAAGCCTTCATCGGCTTTCATGTTGGGCGCAATCATATCGAGCAAACGGCGAGGGTCTTGCTTCAGGGCTGTAATAGCCTGCTCACGCGAGAACATGCCGTCGCGCACTCTAACTTGAAGTTCTAGGGCCGCGTCTAGGTAAGATTCAGTCAGCAAGCCTTCCGCTACAAGCACCACCCCTAGTGGCTCGCCGCGTTCTAGACTTTTGTGGTGGGCAGCTTCCATTTCTTCTTTTTCAATGATTCCAGCATCGATAAGAAGCTCACCAAGCTTGCAGGTGCTGCCTCTCTTAGGAGTTGCGGCAGATGACGCTGTAATTTCTTGCAGCGCTTCTTCAAAGGGCTTATCGAAATTACAAGCAATACCGAGGGCTTTAAGAGCCTTGAACGAATCGACAATGCCGTCTCTTAATAACGATTGTGCTTGCAGTGCTGCACGCAATTGTTCTGGTTTGAGCCATCCGCGAGCTATCAGTGTCTTGCCAATCAGTCGCTGGCGCGTACCGGTATCTTTAACAGCTTCATCGAGCTGCCCCTGTGATACCAGGCCAGCCTGGATGAGAATTTCGCCAATCGGCAAATCTGAAATATATGTGCTCACGGACAACGTCGGACCTCTATGAGGAGTACCTTGCTCAAGGCAGGGTACTTTTGAAGCTTAGTTTGGGATTCCTCGAGAATCGGCAAATTGGCTCTACTAATGAAGAGATTATGCTGCTCGTTCTTGCGACCTAGAACTTTAGCATTTGGTTCCATTTTTTCGAGCAAAAAATAGGGAATTTAAATAATTGACTTCTTCAACAATTTGACTGTGCCTTGATTCTATTGGCTTTTAGCATTCTTAAATAAAAGGACCACTCATTTGCTGAGTGGCCCAGTTATATTTTCTAATGTAGCCTAGCTGCGAGAGGACCGCCTTAGGCGATGGTTACCTGTTCACATAGGTAGACATCTTGAATGGCGTTAAGCAATTCAACACCATCTTGCATAGGCTTTTGGAAAGCTTTGCGACCAGAGATAAGGCCTGTTCCGCCAGCTCTCTTGTTCACAACAGCAGTCATGATTGCTTGTTCTAAGTCGTTAGCGCCTGAGGCACCACCGGAGTTGATCAAGCCTTGTCTGCCCATGTAGCAGTTAGCTACTTGATAGCGAGTCATGTCGATTGGGTGATCGGTAGTTAGTTCGCTGTAAACGCGAGCATCAGTTTTACCGAATTTCAAAGCATTGTAGCCGCCATTGTTTTCTGGCAATTTCTGTTTGATGATGTCGGCTTCGATGGTGACGCCGAGGTGGTTTGCTTGCCCGGAAAGGTCGGCAGCGAGTGAATAATCTACATCACCAACTTTGAAAGCGCCGTTGCGCAAATAGCACCAGAGAATGGTAGCCATACCAAGATCGTGAGCTTCCTTGAAAGCTTTTGAAACTTCTTGAATTTGTCTAGTTGATTCTTCAGAACCAAAGTAGATTGTTGCTCCAACAGCTACTGCGCCCATGTCCCAGGCTTGTTTGACAGAACCAAACATAATTTGGTCGTAGCCATTTGGATAGCTCAAGAACTCGTTGTGGTTCAGCTTTACGATGAATGGAATTTTGTGAGCATACTTGCGAGCGACAGAGCCGAGCACGCCAAATGTGGAAGCAACAGCGTTGCATCCGCCTTCAATGGCCAGCTTAACGATGTTTTCGCCATCAAAGTAAATTGGGTTTTTTGCGAAAGATGCACCGCCTGAGTGCTCAATGCCCTGGTCAACAGGAAGAATTGAGAGGTAGCCAGTATTGGCTAGACGGCCGGTGTTGAAAAGTGTTTGCAAGCTCTGCAGTACGCGTGGTGAACGGTCAGAGATCATGCCGATGCGGTCTACGAAGTCAGGACCAGGTAAGTGCAGATGCTCTTTAGGGAAGCCTTTGCTCTGGTGTTCGAGGAAGTAAGAAGCCTGTTTGCCCAGGGCTTTTTCGATTTTTGATAGTTCGGTCATAGTTGGCATGGGTTAGCCTCCAATGGTAACAATTGGTTGTAGGGTCAACGCCAAGTCTGCCCCGGCTTGATTACAAGGGCCAAATGTATCAGAGAGGGGCCAGAGAGCGGCGAAAACGTACAAAAACATCAATGTTTTTGATACCTATTGTAATGTCAGGCTGAGGTCGACTAAGGCCGATCGCTAGCTAGGCTTCGCTTGGTTGCGACAGCTCTAAAAGTACTCCGCCCGTGGCTTTGGGGTGCACAAAGGCAATTTTGGCGCCACCGGCACCGATTTTGAAGGTCTCGTTGATGAGCTTGGTGCCGCTACTTTTCAACTTGCTGAGATCGGCTTCTATGTTTGCCACGCCGATGCAGATGTGGTGAAGGCCAGGGCCTTTCTGGGCCAGGAATTTGCCCACCGGAGTATCGGGAGAGAGTGGCTCTAGCAGCTCAATATGGGTGTTGCCAATATCTAATTTGGCTACCTTTACGCCTTGTTCTTCAACAATTTCGACCTCAAGCTTTTTCAGGCCTAAGCCCTCGTAAAAGGGCAGCGCCTCAGCTATGGAGTGAACCGCTATGGCGATATGATCTAGTCGTTTCTCGCCACATTCGCCAGGGCTCACAGGCTTCATTTGTTTTCTCTCTTTTGATTAAGGACCAAAGCCAGAATACTTTTCAAGGAATTTGTTCACATTGTTGAATTTGCGATAAATACTAAATTGATCGTATTCGGTCCAGGTGGACATCAACCTAGTCGCTCTCTCGATCAAGCTAACTTGGTCAAAGGGAGCCCAAACCTCGCCTCTAAACTTAGGATCATAATAAAAGCCATTGATCTTGTCGGTGAGGTTGACAGTAGTATCGATGTTGACAAGAAAAGGCTGACCGTCTGGTCTTACAGGAAAATATATTTCTTCTCCTGGTGGAGTCACTAATAAGTCTACAGGTGCTTCTACTGCTGGTGGTTCCGGCAAGTTATCGCGACGGGCTTCACCGGGCTGAGCCCATGACATTTGCAAGGCGGCAAAGCTAAGCAGGGTAAGTGCTAGCTGGGTCTTCTTTGGCTGACTGCGAAAGGGCATTGAATTTTCCTGGACCGGCCGCTAAGTGCTCAACGAACTGCTACATGATACGGCTATAGTCTCAAACTTTAAATATGGCCTAACTTAAAATACGCTTGGTTAAGCAGATCGCCTGCAAAAGAGGACCATCTTTTAGGTAAACTTTGCCAGGTGTAGAGCTGAGAAAATGTGGGGACGAAATGGCTGAGAAGAAAAATTCACCAGCATCTGGTCGGGTAAGTGAAGCTCCAGTTAGAGAAAGACTCAAATGCGAGGTTCTCAAGCTGAGTTTGCGATTGACTCCAGCTTTAGTTTTTAGTCTTGCCATGACCATTGGTTTGACTGGCGGTATGTGCCCCGCCGCTTACGGGCAGACCGCTGAGATAGCATCATTGAAGAAGATCTCAGTGGATCCCAACCATCGCATTATTTTTGAATATGCCAGCGGGGGCGTAAAGGCTCCACCACAGCTCTTTGAAATGCCTTCACCAGATCACCGTTTGATCATTGATTTGCCTGGCGCTGCAATTGATACGGCCACTATGCCTAGCGCCGATGATCTTTCAGCCGAGGTCAATAGAGTTTTTCCGGCCATCAAACGGGTGCGCTTCCTTACTCCAATAAAGGACGTTCCTACAGTTAGAGTGGCCTTTGATTTGGCTATCCCAGCCAAAATCAAAGCTGAATTGCGAATCTTAGACGGGGCAGTCTCCCTTGGTCTGAACGAAGAATATACTCAGCCTGTCACTGCTAGCGCTGCCGTAGAGAGTGAAGCGCCAGCTCCGGCAGCAGCAGCAGATGTCTATAGTCAGTATGCCAAAGCTATGGTGGCTCAGAACCCTGAGCAGCCACATGACGAAGGGGAGTGGGGACCGCGTAAGGGGAGTGCTGATGAATTAAGAGGAGTGACCCAAGGTTTCAAGCCATTGATTAGCTCCGCTGCTCTGAACACACCTCTAATCGAGCCAAACTTGAATGCTGTTCTGCCATCCGCCAAAAAGTCGACAGCGGTAGAAGCTGCAGCTCCTGCTGAAGTGCCTAGTCGTGCCGCCGCTAATGAATCAGCTAATAGTGTTGCCGAGACAAATCCGGCGCCATCAGCTACTGGTGATACCGCCAATAGTGGCTGGAACTTCGCCACTGGTGATAGCCAGGCTAAAGCCGATGCTGCCGCACCCTTGCGCGATACCACACCTGATGTGCAGATAACTGCTGCGGCAGCCGCTCCTGCCCCAAGTACAATTGATGAAGCTGCTGCTGCTATTGAACAAGAAGCAGCACCGGCTCCAGTGGTGAAGAAGGCTGTTGCAGCTCCTGCCCCTGTTAAGAGAGTTGTTGCTGCTGTCCCAGCGCAGAGAGCGGTGCAGAGAACTGCTCCAGTAGCCAGAGCTGCGGCTCCAGCTGCGGAAGCTCAAAGCGAAGTAGCCCAAGCTGAAATGCCGGCTTCTTCTCAAACAAGTGATGAACCCGAGAAAGCTAGCTCTGCTAATCCAACCGAGACAGCAGCGGAGCAACCAAACAACGCCGATAGTAATGAAGGCGGTAACAACCCTAAGATTCAGGCTCGCCGCTTCTTCAATAAAGCTGTAAAAGAGCATCTCTCCGGTCAGGTTGCACAAGCAATTGCTGACTACAAAGCTGCTCTGGTGATTGATCCTGAACTGGGAGACGCCCACAGTAACCTTGGTCTGGCCTACAATCAACAGCATAACTACGCCAATGCTCTGGCTGAGTTCCGCAAAGCCCTGGCTGTTAACCCATCTGACGCAATTACCTACAATGGCGTGGGAGCCGCATTGCGGGCGCAGAAAGACGTGCCTGGCGCTATAAAAAATTGGGAGACATCAGTTAAGCTCAATCCTAAGTTGGCAGTGGCTCACTATAATCTTGGCACTGCTTACGAAAGTCAGGGTGACCTTGATAGGGCCATGGTTTCGTATGAGAATGCTACTCGCAACGATCAACGTCTGGGCGAAGCTTTCTACCGCATGGGCCTAATCATGATGAAGAAGCACAAATCGGAAGAGGCTAAAGAACAGTTCAAGCGTGCTTTGAAGATCTCAGAGAATTCTGACTATTCTGAAGACGCTCGCTTGAAGCTGGCTTTCATTAGCAAAACTAAGTAGATCGCTAGTGCCAGCTTTGCTGTTGCTTGGCTTTGTATTGAGCTAGCTCGCGTTTGTCGATGCGAGTGGCGTCAATATCTCGTCCATTAGGGTCAGCTATAGAGCTATATTCTTTGCTGATTTGGCCAGAGAGTTCGCGGATCATAGTGCTAGAGCCATTAGTCTTTTGATTTTCAAAATGGTTTTGGGCTGACACACCGTACTGATCTAAGTTGCCGTAGCGACCGCCGGCTGCACTCATAGCTTGCAGGGTGTTATCGAGGTATGCCACTTTGAGCTTTTCGATAGCATGCGGGTCTTGTTCTAGCAGGGCTTGTTTGACGGCTTGCCAGCGTTCGGCTGATCTCTCTAAGGTTATTTTATTTGCTGTTTCTTCATCAAAGCCAGCTCCTCCGCGATCTGCCGGAAGCTTAAGGACGAGTTTTGATTCTTTCTCAAAGGTGGCCAGATCTTGCCGCATTAGCTTGAAGGCGCTCTCGGGGCCTTCTTCTTTGTAGGCTTTAAGAGCTTCTTTAACAACTAGACTCTGGGGTGTGTCACCGCTATTGGTGGCGTCGCTGCTTTTCTCAGATTCTGGTTTCTGCTCTATTTGCAGCTGAGGTAGGAAGTTTTTTGAATCACCCGCCAGCTTAGTCATTTCTTGTAGGGAAATCCGCTGCGACTCTGGTGTGACATTGAAATTGAGCGAAATGTTGTCGGGGAGATTTGACTCTTTCACCAGGTCAGCTGGTTTTGTTGATTCCATGATTACTAGCTCCATGACTACTGTGGAAACGCTTTTACTCGGGGGTGGTGGGAGATTTGCTCAATCTCCACAATGCCAAAGTAAAAGGCGAAAATTACAGTGTCGTGGCAGTCTAGTTTTTGATCTTTTCTACTAATGCTGTGGTGCTTTTCATTGGTACCAGGGCAAGCAGTTGCACCTTGCCGCCAAACGATTCAACCACCGGTGTTTCAGCCAGTTGCCCGGTGGTGTAGTCGGCCCCTTTGACGTGAATATTTGGTTTGACTTCGGTGAGAAACTCGACTGGAGTATCTTCAGGGAAGATGTAAACATAGTCTACGGCTCCCAGGCTGGCCAGAAGTTCGGCCCGGTCGGTTTCGCTATTGATGGGTCTGTCGGGCCCCTTTAAGCGCTTCACAGAGGCGTCAGAATTGACTCCGACAAAGAGGCAGTCACCCAGTTCGCGGGCTTGTTTAAGAATGCGAGCGTGGCCGACATGCAAGATGTCGAAACAACCATTGGTTGAAACAACTTTGCGCCCTTGTTTTTTCTCTTCGTCAGCCACGGCGGCCAGCTCAGATTGGCTCAGTATGCGACCCATAATTCCTCAAGCTATAATCTATCCTCAGTTAGTCTAACAGAGCGCTGCCCATATTATTCTTAGCTAGTGAGGCCGGTGATTTGCTGTTGCAGAACCCTATCAATAATCGCTTCACTTTATTATTTGCCCTCTTTGTCTGCTGTTCGGTTTCGGCTTTCTGGCTTAAAGGCGAGGCTGCGCCACAGTCTAATTCGGCCTTTGCTCGAGAGTTATTGCTTAAGTCTAAGCAGTGTTTGGGGCGAGAAAT
>CALRJJ020000083.1:0-11671 GCA_943367505.1 Flavobacterium psychrophilum
AATGGCAAGATTCCTTATGAGCGCTTCAAGGGCTGTAAATTGCCCCGCGTAACGATCTAAGCTCTCTGGTTAACTGGCCAGTGGACGATTGGCGCTATAATTGACCGGCCACAAGGAGAAGCATATGTCAAACAAGATTCTAGTCATTAGCGCCAGCCTCAACCCTGCTAGCCGCAGCCGCATTATGGCCAGTGAGGTATTTGCTCAACTACCAGCTAGCGCCGATAAAGAGTTTCTTGACCTGCGCGACTATGACTTGCCAATTTGCGATGCGGGCGCTTGCTACGCTAATCCGCTAGTTGCTAAGGTGCAGACCAAAGTGAAAGAAGCCGCCTGTATTCTTGTTGCTTTTCCTGTCTACAACTACTCTTGCTCAGCTGCTTTGAAGAATTTGATTGAACTGACTGGTAAGGCTTGGGAAGGCAAAGTTGTGGGCTTTGTATGCGCCGCTGGAGGCCACTCAAGCTACATGTCTGTGATGAGTATCGCTAGCTCCTTGATGCTCGATTTCCGCTGCGTTGTTATTCCGCGCTTTGTTTACTCTGAAGGCAGCGCCTTTAACGAGCAAGGTCTCAATAGCGACAAGGTCAAAGAAAGATTGAAAGAGCTCGGAGCTACAGGCGTACAGATGATGAATGCCCTGGCGCCACTGGCTGTTGGCTAAAGCTTCGCTTGCCTAGACAGTGATTGTTTTGGTCGCGGCTAGCTGTTCTTGCGAATTGCTGGCTAAAGTTTGATTTGGCGCAAGCGCAGAGCGTTGGCTATGACTGAAACAGAACTCAGTGACATGGCCATACTAGCTACCATCGGGTTGAGCAAAAGACCAAAGATGGGATAGAGTAAACCAGCAGCAATTGGCACTGCTGCTGCATTGTAGCCAAAAGCCAGAAGCAGGTTTTGGTTGATATTGCTGCTCATAGCCTGGCTCAGTTTAATGGCGCGGACGATACCCTGCAAGTCACCTTTGACTAGTACTATGCCTGCGGCTTCAATGGCAACACTGGTGCCGTTGCCCATAGCTATGCCAACATTTGCTCGGGAAAGTGCGGCAGCGTCGTTTATGCCGTCGCCTGCCATAGCTACTCTTTTTCCGGAATCAACTAGTTTGGCTATGTAGTCGTGTTTTCCGCTCGGAGTGACCTCAGCAGAGATTGTCTTCAGGCCTAGCTTTTCGCCCACAGCGCGAGCGGTTTTCTCGTTATCGCCAGTGAGCATGTGCACAGCTATGCCCTGTTTTTGTAGAGCGCTAATTGACTCTATGGCATTGTTTTTAATGGGGTCGCTGATAGCAATAAGGGCGCTGATAACGCCGTCTATTTCGAGCAAGACAGCCGTTGCTCCTTGTTCGCTGAAATAGTTGACGCGCTCTTGCCAGCTGTTTGTTTGACCTATCGGGCTTGTCTGTTCGGTCTGTTCTTTTTGATTTCTCTGGCGGAAGTGACCGACAACAATTTTCTTGCCAGCAACAAGGGCGCTGATGCCCTCGCCTGGAATGGCTTGAAATTCTTTGCTGGGAAGTAGTTCTAAGCCTTTCTCTTGGGCGGCCGCAACGATAGCTCGAGCTAATGGGTGTTCGCTGCTGGCTTCGGCAGAAGCTGTTAGCTGTAGCAGGTGCAAGATTTCTTCAGAGCTGCTTCTTTCTATTTCAATCGAGCTACTATCTCTTGTAATGACACTGTTTGCCTTTGGCTCTAAGACCTCGATAGCCGTGATGGTCGGCTTTCCTTCAGTGAGGGTGCCAGTTTTATCGATTACTAAAACATCGACCAAGCGTAACTCTTCTAAAGACTGAGCATCTTTGACGAGTACTCCTGCTTTAGCACCTCTACCGATGGCTACTGTAATTGACATTGGCGTAGACAGACCAAGGGCGCAGGGGCAAGCGATAATTAGGACAGCTACGGCATTGAGAAATGCATAGGCAAAGGCTGGTTGCGGGCCAAGTAGCATCCAACCAATAAACGTTGCAGCCGCAATGGCAACAACAATCGGTACGAAGTAGCTAGCAATCTGGTCTACTTTCTTTTGCACTGGGGCTCGGCTTCTTTGAGCCTGGGCTACAAGCTTGATGATGCCAGCTATAATCGTTTCATTGCCGACTTTGGTTGCCTTGATAATCAGTGAGCCGGTTTGATTGATAGTGCCACCAATGACAGTATCGCCAACTTTTTTGCTGGCGGCTAAAGCTTCACCAGTAAGCATGGCCTCGTCTACAGTAGATTGGCCGCTGATAACTATTCCGTCAGTGGGTATGCTTTCGCCAGGGCGCACTCTCAGTCTATCGCCACGCTCTAGTTTTGATACAGCTATGTCGATTTCTCTTTCATCTATTTTGATAAAGTGAGCTACTTGCGGAGTCAGGGCCATCAGCTCACGAATGGCGGCGCCAGTTTGTTTTCGGGCTTTGAGTTCTAGTATTTGGCCAAGCAGGGCTAAAGTAGTGATAACAGCAGCGGGCTCGAAATAGGTGTAGTTGCCAACCATATTGCCATGCATGGCGGCTGCTTTTTGAATTGTATTTGGCACTAAATTTGGTGCTATTGTGGCGGCAGCGCTGTAAAGATAAGACACGCCAACACCGCTACCAATCAAAGTGAACATGTTCCAGCTTTTATTTTTGATTGAGTCTAATGCTCGTTCAAAGAAGGGTTTAGCTAACCAGGCAACCACCGGTGTGGCCAGGGCGAACTGCAGCCAGTTGGTCAATTGCAGATTGGCGAGCTGAGGTCCGAAGAGTTTGGGCTGGCCGAGCATGTCGGGCAAGTTCAAGGCAAACAAGGGAATGGTAAAAGCCAAGGCTAATTTGAAGCGCCTGGTCATGTCGATTAATTCGCTATCGTCTTCGATTGTTTGGCTGGCGTCCAGGCTTTCTAGGGCCATGCCGCAGAGTGGGCAAGGGCCAGGCTTTGTAGTAATAATTTCAGGATGCATTGGGCAAGTAAACTGGTTTTGCTTGCCGGCGTCAGAGGCTGCCATTGAGGCTTGCTCTGCTTGTGTTTGTTCGTCTGGAGTTTCTGCGACGTTGCCGCTATAGCGCAAGGGGGCTCGTGAAAACTTGGCTGAGCAATTTAGATTGCAGAAGTAGTAAGTATTGCCTTGAAAAACTATTGCATCTGCGGCTGTTTCTCGCTCGACCAGCATATGGCAAATGGGATCTTCAAATAGACTTGGAGCTGCGCTAGCCTGTGAAGAAGAATTGCTGGAAGAATTTGAACTTGGTTGAATAGAAACACGAATTACGCGTCCTGCGTTATTCTCTGCTTCCATTGGTCCCCCTTAAGTGTTATTGAGCTGAACTCAGTAACCCAAGTAAATTGTCAATTGTTGGAGTCAATTCTAATGCAGTCTCTAACATTTCAGTGCACAATCAGCTAATGTTTATACATAGTACGTCGACATTTCGTGAGATATGGTTGATCCGCCAATTAAAGAGCCGAAACTTCGCAAAGAAGAGAAAAGTTTTCTGGGAAAACACGCCCGGCTGAAATCGGCCATGCTGATGATTGCAGCCGTTTATGTCGTGCAATTTTGGTTCTTTCAACGAATCTGGTGCACCCCTCACGACCTCTATCATCGAGTTTGGAAGACCACCCACGACAATCTTTTTGACCAAGCTGCCATGAAAGATTGGTTGAGCTTTGAGCATAAATATGACGATAAAATCAAAAACGAAGCTGATGCAGTCAAGTACGCCAATGAGATTCTCAAGACTCTCGATGATCCCTTCACTAAATTTCTTGACTCTAAGCAGGTAGCCAAGAAGCAAGACTCGCAGAACGGCCTTTATTCTGGTGTCGGCATGATCATGAACGGCAAGAAGAAGCCAGTTGTAGTGCGGATGTTGATTGCTGGTGGTCCGGCTGATAGGGCGGGTATAAAGCGTGGCGATCAAATTTTGAAGCTAGACACTTTGGATTGTCTCAAAGTGCCAGCAACTGAAATTGGCGAATACACCCGCAAGCACATGGGTCAGCTAATCAAATTTACTGTTCGTCGCCAGGGCAAAGAACTTGAATTTGCCATGATACCCGGCAAAATGAATGTGCAGTCTGTCAGATCGCAGGTAATGACTAGCGAGAAAAACAAGAACACCATTGCCTATGTGCGCTTAGAGAATTTTGTTCATAGCGACATTGTTGCCCTGGTGCAAAAAGAGTTTGAAAAAGTAAAGAACGCTCAGGCTCTAGTATTTGACGTACGAGGCAATGGCGGAGGAAGCGTTGATAGCTGCTTGGCTATAGTCAGTATGATGCTAGATACTGGTGACCTGGTAGCTATGAAGAGTCGCTCTGGCACAGGCGCAGGCTCGCGTGAAACTGGCACTGCTGGGTCTACAGATTACCAGACTGTACGTTATCACTTAGAGCCGAACATGATGAAAGTTCTGAATGAAGAACCAGGTAAAGAAGTAAAGGAAGAAATTCGGCCGCGGCAGCTCAACGTTTGGCAGAACAAGCCAATCGTAGTGCTGATTGATGATAACTCGGCTAGCGCTTCAGAGATGTTAGCAGCTGCCCTTCATGATAACAAACGTGCCACCTTAATTGGTGTCAGAAGTTATGGCAAAGGTGTCGCTCAAATTTATTATGACATGCCACTATCGACCTGCTTGTCGCTGACAGCAGGTCGATATTACACTCCTGATGGAAAGTGGCTAGGTGACGGGCGCGAGCCGGTTGAAGCTACCGCTGAGGATGTTAAATCTAACCCTGATCACAAGTCAGATTTAAATGTTGTAGATCGCGGCATTGCGCCTGATATTGAAGTTAAATCAGCAGAGAATCTTGATTACGGTGCTGCTAACGACAATCAATTGTCGGAGGCAGTTAGATTTCTTGAGGGAAAAATCACTGCTACAAAGTAGTTTAACTGGGGTGAAATGCAGGTTCGCAGCCTTTAGCTACCTTGTTTGAGCGGTTTGATTTCAATGCAAGTATCGCTGCCGCCACTTTTGCTGCTACCACCTCTGGGTTCGCTTCCTGCCGCTTTGCTGTCAGAACTTGCTGCATCGGCTTTGCCAGCGTGACCGCCGCCACCAGCCTTTTGATAGGTGTCTTCAAAGAGTTTTGAAGAGATTGCTGCTGCGCTGCCTTCACCTGCTTTTACGGCTTCATGCTGTTCGAAATGTGACATATTGAACTCCAGTGTAAGTTGTGTAAACGCGCTGGTTTACTGGTTTGTAATCTATTAAAAAAACATTTGTCGCGTCAACTTTTGTCTTCGGGACATCTGTGTTATGACAATAGTTGCAAACACGTGAAAAGAACGTGACGGTCTAAAATGCTTCTAGTGGTTAGTTTTTAGTTGAGTGGAGCGTCGCTAAACAAACTGTCTTCTGTTGGCAGTTTGAGGGTTTTCCAACTGCCTGAGATTGTTCCTGCGACCACGCCGTTGAGGCGTGATAGCTCTTCGTTTTTGTCTAGTGCTTTAAGTGTGGCAGCATACTTGCGCATCACTCTTACGGTAGATGGGTGTTCTGAACCTAAGGTGTTTGTGCAAATATCTAAAGCACGCTGGTACAGTGCAGCGGCTTCTTCATAGCGGTTTTGTAAATGACATGTCAGGCCCAGGTTATCTAGTGCTGATGCCACGTTTGGATGCGTCGGACCAGATAGAACTTCGAGCATAACTAGATATTGACGGCTGTAAAATTCAGATAATTTCAAGTCGTTGATTCGATAGGCCAGGCTGGCAACATTGTTTAGCGTGGCTGCAATCTCAAAGTGATTTTCCTCGAACAATGCTCGTTTTGATTTTAGGCTTTCAAGGAAGAGATCGAGAGCTTCATTGTGTCGGTTTTGGGTTTCGTAGATCTTCGCCAGTACTTCTTTAGCACGGGGATGACGGACATCATTGATTTCGATTTCTTCGGCGCGATCGAGAATTTCGGCCCACATCTGCTCTGCTTGATCAAGGTCGCCAAGCTCGTAGATTGCGTAAGCTGTTCGGCAGGCTTCTGCCCATTTTGCTAAGTCGTATTCTCTTGTAGAAATAGGCTTTTGCATCTGGTCTAACTGCTGCCAGTTAAGGGCTTTTAGAGCATCATCAACTGATACTTGATTCTTGCGACAGAACTCTAAAACTACGCAGGCATGTTCAATAGAAAGTCGGCCTTGTTTGAAAAGTTGATAGCTTTTAAGGGCCTCTTGTAAGACGTTTTTATCAATTACCCCGGCGACGTCTAGAATTTTTGCTACCATCTGAGGGTTAAGTAAAACCGCTTCAAAAGCCTTTCTTAGCTCATCTGTAGTGACGTTTTTTGTCAGCTGCAAGAATTCTGGGAAAGTTTGAGTTGCCGTATTTTTCGACTTAGACTTCTGTGAATCTTTTGGACTGCTATTGTTCAGCGCTTCTTCAAGAGTAATGCCGTCGCGATATATGGCTGAGAGCGCGAGGGTCGCGTCTTCGAGTTTGAGGCTTTGTTCGGCCACCATTTTCTGCAGGGCTAAAGCGGCAGTGATTGTTGCTTCTTCTATAAAGCGCAGGTCGGTCAGCACTTCTCCCACTGGTTTGTTATTGGCCAGGCCAAATTCTAAGGCTGTCATCAACTCTTGCTCTGATAGGACGCCAGCGGCAAGTAGTATCTCGCCCAGGCGAATTGATTGTCGCGTTGGCAGAGCGTAATAGCCTTTTTCGGCCAATGGCACTTCAATCGGCACATGCCTGCTGAAGGCGGAGCGCAGACTTTGTGTAGCTTGAGCGCGTGACACTCGCGAATCGCGCAATAGAACTTGAGCATTGATAGCAATCGATAGAAGTTCTTCAGGAATCAAGCCTGAGAGCACCAGGGTGCGCCCTAGAGGCAGCCCGGTAGCTGTGCTCTGCTCAAGAGCAAGTTTGAGCCGCTTCTCGTCGATATAACCGGCTTCCATAAGCAGATCGCCAAGCAAGTTGCTGCGCTTGATTTCGCTGTCTACTCCACTTTCGACCAGTGCTTGGTTGAGAGTGCATTGCTTCTGCTTCACTACGGCTAGCACTTTTTTTGCCATGCCAATGTCGATTAGCCCTTCTCTTATCATCGATTGGGCGTCTACAACTGCTGCCAGCATGTCGTCTTTGAGATAACCGGACATAACGAGCACACGACCAAGAGGCAGGCCGGTCTCGTGGCTGACCTTGAGAGCATCAGCCAATTCACGTTTACCTAGTAAGCCAAGGCCCCCAATCAGCTCGCCTAGCCGCAATCCTGCGGAAGCCGGTGCTTGTTTGGTTGCGCGGCCGTTTTGCATAAGAATCTCCAGAAATTTTAGAGTGATTCCATTGCCAGCGCTATTTTAGGTTATGCCCCAAGCCAGTTAAGTTTGCGTGTTTTAGACCTTAATTTCTTCGGCTTTGGTCTATGGTGGTCACTATTCCAAACAACAGTGGCGTTTGGAATTTTGAAGAAATTGTGGGCTGAGTAGACGTCTTTGCCCCATGTGCGTACAGTTTTGACAGGAATGCCAACGGCATTCAAGGCGGCACCAACCAGGCCGTTGCAGTAGCCATTTGGATTAACAAATGTGTGATCGTAGGCGCTGCCGAGGTGTTTCTTCACCGAAGCGATGACAGTGTGTCTTTGTTTCTTGTCTCTATAAGGTGGTCTGATAATCGCCAGGCGGGTGCTGGACCATTTTTTGAAGATGCCAAAATCGGTTTGGACTGCTACGCCATCCATGGTCAAGAGCTTCTTCTCGTCGTCGACAAGGGCTGTATGCACCCATGAAGAGCCCAGGGTGGAAGTGCAAAGTGCTATCCACTGCCAGCTGTGCAGGTTGGCTTCAACGATTATGTCGCCGGGCTCAACCAAGTCTTGTAGCATGTTTAGTTCGTCGTCATTGGTGTCAAAGGGCAGTGGCCATGGCCAAAGTTGGGTCGTGAACACCTTTGTTCGCACTGACGGAATCAGTGCGATAGTTGCAATTGAGAGTGGGATGACTGATGCCACTAGTAAAAAGGTTCGTAGACGCACTAACCTGGCTCCTTAAGCCGTTGACAAGCCGTAAGATATTATCACTATATTTCTTATGCCTGACAAATACAAGGCTGTGCGTTATTATCAGATGCTTGTCAACCGACCTTGTTGCCGGAAAGTGTTGAGCAGCTTGATTTTTGGGTGTTTTGAATTATTAGGAAATTAGTTGTAAGAGGAAGGCACCCGGGCTGCGGCCTGGGTGCCTTCTGGAGTGAAACGTCGGACTTCGTACATTGGACATCGAACTTCGTACTTCGTACTTCGAACATTGAACGTGAATAACGTGAACTAATACATCGAACTTCGTACATCGGACTTCGGACATTGAACATGTACAGATGACATTGAACGTGAATAACGTGAACTAATACATCGGACTTCGTACTTCGAACATCGAACATTGAACGTGAATAACATGAATAACGCGGGCTAAAACATCGAACGGTTTGAACTAAAACATTGAACAGAACAGTTGTCTAGACAGTGTATGTATCGATGTCACCACATCGAACAGAACATCAAACTATGTACATGGACTTGAACATCGAACTAAGTACTCGAACTAAATACACGAACTAAGTACACGAACTAAGTACTCGAACTAAATACACGAACTAAGTACACGAACTAAGTACATTGGACGCGAACTATGTACACGGACAGTGAACTTCGAGCCCGAAATCGAACACGTACATGAAGGAGGACATGAACATCAAAATGAACTGAACAATTACAAGGACAGTACTTCGAACTCGAAAAGTACATCGAACATTAACAGAACGTTGGACACGAACATTAACAGTACGTTGAATTCGGACTTGAACAGAACATCGAACTTGGACCAGAACAGTACATTGAACACAATGAACAGTGGTGACATCGATACTTAATTTGTAGCAGATGTTTTTAGTGTTCGCAACAGTTTTTTCTGTAGAAAAAATAAATTCTTGAAATTACCGGTTGCGGATTTTTTGAAGAAGGTTACTCATTGACAATTAGTCTGCGTCTGATTGACTCACGGCCGATTGTAACTAGCTTCATTTGTGCAAGTATGAACCACATAGCCAAGAGTATGTGAAACTCACTTCTCCTGCTTGCGATACCGATGAAGTCGCTAAGGCCTCCCAGGGTATCTCCAGATGATAATTTCAGCCGTGCGCGGCAGGCCTCTAGCCATTTGCTATCTGGCTCAATTGCTATGGCTTGGTCTAAGTCTTTTATCGCTGCTATATAGTCGTGGGCTTTTGACTCCTGCATGGCTCTCATAACGTAGGCCCAAGACCATGTGGGCTCGTACTTGACGCATTTGTCGAGATCGATCATGGCGGCGTCGCGGTCGCCTCGTTCTAGATTTGCAAAGGCCATCATGTAATATGGTCGCGACCACTCTGGGCTCAGTCTGCTAGCTTCGTTATACTCAGTTACAGCCATTTTGGTAAATCCAAGCTGATCTAGGGCCAAACCCATGTTGTGATGCATTCTAGCGCTCTCTGGAAACAGCTCTAGCGCTCGCTCGAAATCGGCAGTCGATAAGCTGCCAGATTCAGAAAAGACACTGATTTCTGTTAGTCTCAGATGGGCGAAGTAAAGATCACTTTTGTATTGAAGTGATTTTCTGAAGTCAGCTTCTGCGCCATTGGTGTCTTCGAGAGCGTATTTTATTTCACCGCGTACAGCTAGAGCGTAAGGGTTGGTTGGATCTGCCTGCAGCACGTGATTGTAGTCGGCAAGCAGCTCGTGCATGTTGCTGTTTGCCATGAAATAGTCGGTAGCTGGAGAGTAAACTCTATCGAAAGAAGGATTTAGTTCTGTGGCGCGAGTGTAATCGTCGATGGCGCCGACGAAGTTATGGGCAAGAACCTTGGCGTCTCCGCTCTGGGCGTAGAATCTTGCTGCATGAGGCATGATTTTGGCTGGCGTGTCGTGTGTTTCATTGCAGCCAAAGGTGCAGTTTTGGTGCATTTTGCAAGGCTGGCCGGGGTCCAGAGTTTGTCCGATTTTAAGGATGCAAAATTGACGGTTTTCGCCAGCCTTATTGAAAGTCAGAGATGAGTGTGGCTCTATGTGTAGGCCGTTACCTGGGCAGGCTATAGCTTGGGAGACAGTGGTGACGGTAGAAAGGGTCAGCAGTGTGAGCAGTGACAAGGTGGTAGCGCGTTGCAGTTTCATCTTTTGCTCCTAGGGCTGTTTATTGGATGTACCCAGAATTGCTCCGCCTGCAGGTTAAGTTTGTCGCTGCGATCTCTTTATTGCTGTTCCAAAACTGTCTCATTTTCCTAGTAAAAATGAGACAGTTTTAGAAACGGTTATTGACTAAGACCTTCTAGGATCGATTCTAGTTTTGCCCGCTCAGTAGCGGCTTTGTTGCCGAGAACCTCTAGGTTCTGTTCGATGAATTTTCGCAGGCTTTTCTTGTCACGCTCGGCGGTGGGTCTTACTGTTACTGGCTTTGCCTCGCCATTGCTGCTCACTGACATTAATAGGCCTTCGGCGTCGAAAACTTGCCAGGTCGCTAGGTCGTAAGATTCGATGTAACTTTGCGCATCAGCGACTGTGGGAAAAATGTTGACGTCGCCGGAGTCGAGTTCAACGCCGAGCAGGGGTAATTTGATTGGTGGGAAGTCAGTCATTTTCTGCTCCCTGGTGGCTGTATTGAATATAGTTGTGATTGCAGCGATTGCAAATTAGATTCGCATCAATCCCTCCGCACCTATCGATTTAATCTTTCTCCACAATTTCAATGTCGAGAAATTTCAGGGCGCGGATAGAACAGGGCATCGAAGTTACTTATGGCGACAACATTACTAGTGGAGTCTAAAATGGCAAACCAAAGCTCTGAAAAATCCCCTTTTGAGTCAGTTCGCGAGCGCCTTGGCGAAGAGCTAATGGCTACAATTCCTGCCATGCCTGTGAGCAAGAGAGAGTTCGATGAAGAACTAAAGCTCTGGAACAGCATTTTCAAATCTTCCAGTTCTATTGACCGGCAAGTACCGGCTCTCAGCTTATCCAAAGACACTGATAGCGCTTGGCGTGCTTATGAGAACTCTGAAGCTGGTCGCAAAAGACGCGAAGATATGAGCCGCTCCATGGCAAGCTAGGTTGGGCTATTGCTGAACTGGGTTTCGCTATTGCTGAACCAGATCAATTACCAGATTTATCGCCACTTCATTGCTAATTGTGGCAGCTGCCAGTCCGCCAATCTTGTATGTCTTACGTTCTACCTCAGTGGTGGCATTGGCAAGTAGATGCTTTTTGCCAGCGCCGTCAACGCTCTCTTTCAGTGGGCCAGCCGCCAATGTCACTGGTTGTGAGATACCATGAAGGTTCAGCGTGCCTAAGATTTTGAAGTTTCCGCCTTTGTCCACTTCGATTTTTGAAGAATTAAACTCAGCAACCGGGAAAGTTGGTACATCGAAGAAGTCTTTGGTTCTCAGGTGTTCGTCGCGTTTCTCGTTTTTAGTATCGATACTTGCTGTGTCTACTTTGGCTTTGACAGCGGCTTGTACCAAGTTCTTGCCATCATAAGTAACGTCGCCTGAGAGCTTGCCAAACTTTCCATCTACGGGCTGGCCCATGTTTTTCAGCTTGAAGTTCATGCTTGAGGTTTCTGGATTGATTTTCCAAACTGGCTCAGCCGCATGCGCTGATTGACTGAAGCCACTGTTAAGGCCAGTTAGAAGGCCAAGAACTACTAGCGTATTGCTGATTTTTGTTTTC
>CALRJJ020000084.1:0-11482 GCA_943367505.1 Flavobacterium psychrophilum
ATTTACTAACGACGACAGCCTGACAGTGCTTGAGATGGCAATTTCTAAAAACTCTTTGCCTTCAGCACTTTGCGGATTGT
The DNA here is from genome assembly GCA_943367505.1 of Flavobacterium psychrophilum. GTDB lineage: Bacteria > Cyanobacteriota > Vampirovibrionia > Obscuribacterales > Obscuribacteraceae. The sequence goes on from CALRJJ020000084.1 coordinate 81, forward strand.
CAAATTCTTCTATTAGACGCAAAGAGCCAAGAATTGAAGTAAGGGGCGCACGCAACTCGTGAGAAAGCACCGAGTGGAAGTCTTCTATGCGCTGCTGAGCAGCCTTGGCTTCGCTAATATCGCGCTGAAAGGCAATGAAGTTAGTAATCTTGCCACTATCATCTCTAACGGGCGAAATCTTCCATTCCATCCAAAATGGCTCACCATTCTTTCTATAATTTATCCCCTCACCGTGAAAGTTCGTGCCATCAATTAGGCACTGTCGCAGACGAGCAAGAACTTTTTTATCGGTTAGAGGACCCTGCAAAATACGTGGAGTTTTATCTATTGCCTCAGCAGCCGTCCATCCGGTAAGCAGCTCAAAGGCATGGTTAACATAGACAAATCGTGGCCCCGGTTGCTTGAGCTCACTGTCGGTTATACAAATTGACTCCCAGGCCTGCTCAGCAGCAGTCGAAAGCAAGTGGCGGCGGTGCTCTTCAATTGATTTTCGAAGATCTCTAGTTAGGTCACCCTGAGACTGCGCCATAAACAACACCTGAGGTGGGGTAACTAGAATGCTTCCACGAACCTTCATACATTATTAGCATCTTTACGGACAAATGGCTCTATTTTGCCCGATAAACCCATCCTTCAAGCAATACTTCAAGGGAATCGGCCGAAAATGGATCATCGAAATGTTCTGGCACAGCGCTATACATAGCCGTGGTGTAGCAAGATACTAGAGCATTTATGGCTCTATCTGAGTGGCGAAAATTATGAAGAAACGACTTTTGAATTATTAAGGCTGGAATCTCTTTCAAGGTAAGGGCTTTGCGCTCTTTGACCTTCATCAGATTCTGTACGAGCTTATCCCGGTGAGCCTCAGCTTCGTTTTCGTCGTGCTTATCTTTACTGACATAAGAAACATCAGTTATACCGAGATACTTCAATGTTTCTTTTGGCTGCACTTCAATGACTGCACAACCAAAGGGAATTGGATCTTGAAAGGGAAGTATAAAATAGCGGCTGGGATCAAGTGATGCCAGGGTGCGCATGCCATGATAAGTAAGGTGTAGCATAGCTGGGTTGACACGCTTCATTGGACTATTAAGAGCAGCACCACCTATAGTATCGGTAACCCGCTTTGGCTCTTTGCCGAATTCTTTAGCAAGAGCAGCAAATTCGTCAAATGGAATAAATACAAGCTCTTCTACCACTTCTTGCCATGACTGATAGCCTTTTTTTATTTTCTTTGAAGCGAGAAAGTCGAGAAAAGCCACTGGCAGTGAGAAGGGGCAATCAACACCAAGGGCGCTGAGAGTCTTGTGAGCGTCAAGGTCTTTGCTCAGAACATGGGAGCCTGTTTTCTTTACTTCTAATATCTCAAAACCCAAATTGCTCAGACGACCAACCACAAGCCAGGTCTCATTAGGGTTTTCCTTAGAGCTTGAAAAATCTACTCCAGCTACTACTTTATCGCGCATTCATACCCTCCTGCTCTTCTCTCTTCTCTGCTGCCAAAGCAGACTCTAGCCGCTTGCATTCTAATTGCAGCTTTGAAATTTGCTCTGAGTCTTTCAGTTTTTTATCATTGCGAGCCTTTAAGGCTGAAATTTTCAACTCATTAAAATCGATAAGCCACGGCTTGTCGTCAGCTATCAGCTCCATAGCCTCATCACAGGTGGCGAGAGCTTCAGAGAATCTCTTCAGACCAATCAAAGCATCAACTTTGCCATGGAAGATGCGCCAATGATCATCTTCATTTTTTATCGTCCCCTTAAGCGCTAGTTCCGAATCTTGCAATGCTTCTTTATAGCGGTGGGCGCAGTTGTAGGCGTTGGCGCGATTTTGCAACAAACTGGTAGAAACATCGGCATCAATAGGTCTGATAGCAAGCGCGAACGTACAATCGTCAATTGCTCGTTGATCTTGATTGAGGTCAGTATAGGCATAAGCACGGTTAACATAGAATTTGGGAACATTGGGATTGATAGCCATTGCCAAGCTCTCAAGCCGCACCACATCTGATGGTGTACCATCATCTCTAATTAATAGAAAAGCCTTATGATGCAAATCAAATGCCAGTTGAGGCTTCACTTTTGCCACCAACTGCAAATCAGGCTGTGCTTCACTTTGGCGATCTAGAGCGTAAAGAGCATTAGCCCTTAGCAAAAAACTCTCCGCCTGATTTTCTTTGGCTTTAATTGACAGTTCAGCCTTTTCTAGTGCTTCAGTAAATTGACCCTTATCCATAGAGCGAACACCCTGATCATAGAGCTCGCCCTTTGAACCGTAGGTAATAACATAGTTAGCGACGACTTGATACATGACAAACACTGTCAGGCCCATAAACACCAAGACGCTGGCGATGATTAGACCAATCCAAATTTTTCGACTAGACACGCTAGATTTACTGCTGTCAACCAACTTAGACACCGCAGCCTAGCGCACACCTACAGGAGCTTTATCGAAGCGCTCAGAATCTGATTTTGGTGCCATAGGGCTAACGCCCACAACCTCACCATTAATAGTCGTCTCAGCACTGCGGAAAGGCCCAGAGGTTTTGACAAAGTCATAGGGGAAGTTAAGCTTAGGAGCAGACACTTCATCTAACATTTTCATATGCTCAGCACTGAGGTGCAGATCAAGGGCGCCTAAATTGTCATCGAGCTGCTCTAAAGTGCGAGCGCCAATGATAGAAGAGGCAACACCGGCTTTAGCCTGCAGCCATGACAAAGCAACGCGAGCGGGGCTAGAGTTTGTTTCTTTAGCAACTTTGATCAAGACATCAATAACATCATAAGTGCTATCTTTCTTGAGATGACCGGTAACCCACTCACCACGGGCAGCATCAACTTTATCGCGGTTCTCACGAGTATATTTACCGCTGAGAATGCCATATTTAAGTGGAGACCAAGGAGTAATACCTAAGCCCATTTCTTTGGCCATTGGCACTAACTCACCTTCAACAGTACGCTCAAGCAGCGAATATTCGATCTGTAAGGCAATTAGTGGTGCCCAGCCCCTGAACTTAGCGATCATTTGAGCTTGAGCAACTTTCCAGGCCGGTGTATCAGAAAAACCGATATAGCGAACTTTACCCTGGCGCACAAGATCATCAAGGGCAGCCATAGTCTCTTCGATCGGTGTGTGATAATCCCAGCAGTGCATCCAATAAAGATCGATATAATCAGTCTTCATGCGGCGCAGAGAAGCCTCGCAGGCAGCCATAATAGACTTGCGGTTAGCACCACCGGCATTAGGGTCGCCAGGGTATAGAGTGCCAAAAAACTTAGTGGCAATAACGGCCTGGTCACGACGAAAATTATTGCGATTGAGATAATTACCGATGATTACTTCAGAGTGGCCTTTGGTATAGACATTGGCCGTATCAAGAAAATTGCCGCCCTTATCAAAGAAATGATCAAGAATCTTGTGTGACTCTTCTTCTGTTGAGCCCCATCCCCATTCCATGCCAAAGGTCATAGTGCCGAGACAAAATGGGCTAACACGCAGACCAGAATTGCCAAGAGTAACGTAATTATTTAATGCCACGATTCTATACCTCACCAGGAGCGTCAGATGCTTCGAGCATCGCTAACAGACAAAGACCCTAAGATTCTTGTTTCTTGAGCACTCAGGATAATGCAGGCCAAAGATTAAACGGCCAATCATAGCCAAAGCTTTAGATCTGGCAGCCAATACGTGCGATTATATGCGCATAAATATTAAATCCCTGGTCTTAAGCAAGGGCGCCAGTATGACTAAGTTTCAATCAAGCCAAGAGACAAGTATCCAAGCGATTCGCGATGCTAAAGAGGAAGAGCGGAGCGCCATGCTCAAAGTGACATTAGCCGCCTATAGAGAGTTCGAAGCCAATGCCGATGAAAAATTCTGGCAGATGTACGAACAGAATATCGCCGAGGCAATCCATCGCGGAGAAGACATAGAAAGAATCGTCTACTTACTTGATGAAAAAGTAGTTGGCAGTGTTCTTCTGTGCAAACAAAGCTTCAACTCACCAGAGCCAGAAATAAGACTACTCGCAGTCGATCCAGCCCATCGTCAAAAGGGAATAGCCAAAGCACTAATGGACGAATGTGAGCAGCGTCTGTCAAAGCGGGGTCACAAACAAGTAGTGCTACACACAACCCATTTGATGCAAACAGCCAGAGAGATGTACGAACGCAACGGCTATAAGCGCTATGAAAAAATTGATTTCTCGCCCGTGCCTGGATTCAATGTATTGGGCTTCATTAAAGACTTAATTTGAGAGTGCAGCGGCCGCTTTCCACAACGCAAATACACACTCGAAGATTAGAAAGACGATGCAGAAAAGTACTAAAAAACCGAAACAGCTTGATGGCTTAACTATTCACGTACTTGACCTGCTAGCACCATGGCAGCCAGTGGATGCCAGAAGGATGTTTGGTGGTATTGGCTTATTTGCAGCCGGTACAATGTTTGCCATCATTATCGATGAAATTCTCTACCTCAAAGAAACCCTCGATGCCAAAGGTAAGCCTGTTCCCTGTGACGTCGAGCGAAATTACTTTGAATATGATCGCAATGGAAAAACTGTAGCGCTCTTCTATTATCAGGTACCAGAAGAGGCCTTAGACGATAGCCAACTCATGATTGAGCTAGCATCTGAGAGTTATTGCAGCGCCTGCTCGCAGCCAAAGAAAAGTAAGAAGAAAACTGCGCAACCAGTAAAGAGGTATTAGAACATTGGACAAGCAACAGACTCACAAGATGCAAACGGTATGCCTGCTTCTTGTCATAATCTTGTCACAGTCAATTTCTGCACAAGCTAAAACGGCAGAAAAAGCGAAGAAAATCAACCCGCCGAACTTGTCCGCGCAGAGCAAGTCGCAATCTGTCCCACCAACAGAATGGGTCTGGGTTCCAACCTGGTCACCCGACGGAAAGTCGATCGCTGTAAATTGGCCAGCCCCCAAAAAAGTAGAATTGGAGGCGGTGTCAATACCAGCAAAGAATTCACCACCTAGTCCAGTCTTCATAGAAACTCCACCGACCATAAGGCCACAGAAGCCAAAACCTCATCAATTTGCCTTCATCGACAATATTGGAGAACGCAGAACTATCTTGCTCAATGCCAACAACTTTGAGCGGCTACCGGTTAACATACAAGCTCTCTTAATGAGCGTTGCCTGGTCACCCAATGGCAAAATGCTGGCAGGAATAACACTCACTGGACAAAGTGCAATTTTCGACACTTCGTCCGGCAAAGTAATCATGCCAATTTCTGCGGCTACCACCGGTGCCTATCCCGCTCTGTCTTGGTCTCCAGACAGCCAGCTGATAGCATGCGCCAATAGAGAATCAACAGCCGTTTTCAATGTCAAAAATAAAACGAAGCAGTTCGTCTTCCCAGATCTCAAAGGTGGAGGGGATAGCTCTGTCGCCTGGTCACAACACGGTGATCTTGTAGCAGCCTGTGGTGCCCAAACGAAAGACTCGACTACCGATGCAGTGAGAATCTGCAACGGCAGAACAGGCAAATTAGTGTTTTCTAGCAATTCTAAAGACGGCATCCGCACGGCGGACTGGTCAAAAGACAAGAATTGGTTTGCCTTCTGTGATAAGAGTATTCATATCTTATCTGCTAAAACATTCAAAGAAGAACTGGTATTGAAGCCGAACGGTCAAAATAATTTGGCTCAATTTCAATGGGCGCCTAGCGGTTCAAAAATTGCCTACTGCGGTTCGGATGGTATTTTGCACATCTATGACATGAGCCGCAAACAAGAGATTTCAGCTATTCCCAGTGAGAAGACTGGAGCAATTAGCTTTGTATGGTCTCCGGACTCGACCCTATTGGCAATAAATGACCATAATACCTTGGCAATATGCAGAGTAAGCGATGGAAAATATTTAGGATCAAAAGACTTTGCCGATACGCCAATAACAACATGGAGTGCAGACGGCAAAGCACTAGCTCTTTCTGGTTTCTCTGCAGAATGCGTCTATTGGGTTCCCCTAAACCTTAAAGATGACGACGTAGCCATAGAAAACGGAACCAAAGGCAATCCATGGCAAGGCCAGAAAGAGCCAGAGAATCTTGAAGATTGCTTTGCCGAGCTTGATAGCACCCTAAGCCCCCTCTATAGAGAACGACTCAAAAATTGCAGCGAAAAGGAGCTTTGTATGTACACCGGTGGACCATTCCTGGGAATGCAACTCAGAAACACTTGGGGGCTGCGTCGACAGAATGCGCTAACCGAATACTTTAAATCAATGGGCATCACCAACGGTGCTAGTATGTCTACAATTATTATCGAGGCATACTGGCGTCGTCTAAACAACAAGCCCTTAGAAATTGATGAACTAGCCAGGCGCTATCGTTTTCACTAGCACTCCTGATTAAATATCAATTTTAACGGCATATTACCGCAAACTCAAAGACCGAGCACTGCGCCAGCCATCAGCTTGACCGCCCCACCAGTTGTTGACATAGAAGCGATCGGTTTTAGGATCATAATCATCAATAGCCATACAGTGACCAGGAATGATATAGGCAACACTGCCACGCTTCTTCAACGAATCAATAATGTCGGCCTTACGAGCACCACGGCCGGTCCAGTTATCTAAGAAGCCCATGTTCTTACCACAAGCCAACCGACTGACATAATCTAGTTGTTGGTTAGTGGTGCCACCATAATCGCGACCATTTGACCGGTAGCCTAGGGCTGCTATTGAGGCAAACTGGAAAATTTGATTGGAATAGGATCTATTCCAACTTGGTTCATAGTTGAGCTGATTTTCAGTCAACTGCACCTTAACGTGCTCACCTCTATTATTGACACCACGCGAAGTGACATAGCCTTTGGTGGCAGCTTCTCTAAGCCAGCGAGTTAACTCTTGTGGGCGACGATTAGCCAAATTGCTCTCTAGTGAATTGAGCGAACAAGTGCCGATACTGCCCTGGTTGATATAGCGACTGGGGTCAGCCAGCTCTTTCAATGCCGTCTCAACCAACAATCTTCTCTCTTCAGAACCTACTACCCGAGCGCGGCCAGAAACTGAATCAGTAAATATCCGACTCAAATTGCTATAGGTATCAGCTAACTCCAAATCAGTTGGTGCCAACCAACCACGCTTGCTGAAGCCATCGGTTCTTCGCTCAAAGCGATTAATCCACTGCATAGTTGTATTTTCATTGCCTTGAAATACTCTATGCTGTGCCGCAACACGCAAGAAATCTTCTCTCGCTGTTTGCAAGTCGAAGGCATGGCCGTCATCAGCATTACGTGGACCAACAAAGAATCTCTCATTCAGTTCACGGTAGGCAAGCTCACCATCGCTTTTGGCAGTAACATCAGTGCGCCAAGTGGGCGTAGCCTTATCGCTTAAACCTTCGGTGTGAGTGACAAATTTCTCGGTATCACCAATTCGATCGCTATACTGAACAACCGAAGTACCCATTGAAGTTGTATAGCGCTCGGTTACTTGAGTCATGCGCAGCGGCTTCTGTGGGTCGCCATACTTGTAATCAACACGAGACCCATTTGGTCTAAATATTGCACTGACACGCTCTTGCTCACTACCACTTGAGCCAGGACCTGCCACGCTAACCTTCTCACGCTCAACACGACAAAAATCGGTGCGCAGAGTTGAAGATGTGCGACCGTCCTCCGATGTTATTACTACAGAGCCAACTCCCTCTCCCTTCTGGATCACTTTGACGCGGCTAGAAGCTGAGCCAAGAGCAGCGGCATCAATTTCGGTAATGTTATTACCGACATTGGCGACGATCTTTGCTACTTGAGGCTCACCAGCACTGTTCAGAACGACTTTGCCATCACGTTTTTGATACTCAATGGCTAGCTCGTTGGCACCGTTTTTAATGCCACAGACCAGTCCATCATGCATCTCCAACATGGCACCATTGACTTTCTTAATTTCAATAGCGCCGTTGAAATTCTCAGGCAGTTTGCCGCCGTGTTCAATGCGATCGAGGCGATTAAGCAGATTGACACCGGCTTGATCCATCAAAGCAAAAGGTCGAACCTCTTTCTCTGCGGCCCTATCTTTGGCCTCAAAAGGAGTATCTCGCTTCAAAATACCAGGCGTATCCATTTGACTATCTACCTAACTGAGGCACTACAGAAAACGGTTCAAGAGGTTTAACTTTAGCTACCGGTGCCCGTTGCAAATCAGCAATAAGTGCGGCAGCTTTCTCAGCATTGAGCTTAGATAAATCAGCTTCTCCACCCAGGCTGGTATCGTACTTCTTCGCCCCTTCGAGCATCTGTGAGCGACGAATAGCGCCTTCTAAACCAGAATTGTTATCAAACATGGCGTGTACATCGCTAGGGTTAGCAGAGCCATTGCTGGCGCGTTCGGTAAAGTCTGCCATGGCAGTGGCAAATTTATCGAGACGAGCAGGGTCTTGCGCCACTTTCTCAAAGTTCTCGGCAAAATCATTGATTGCTTTAGAGCCTTCTTTATCTCCTTGCTTATCAAGAGCAGAAGCGCGTTTGCCCATCTTGTCTTTAATTTCTTTTGAATGCTTCGACAAATAAGCGGCTAGCTTCTTAGGGTCCCATGGTGGTGGTCCAAGCTCTTCCATAAAGCCGTCGGGCATACTTGAAGCTAACCAATTGCCGTAGTTAACAGCATTCATATCGGTCAGTTTTCCAGCCAGTTCGTTGAAGGCTCGGGAGCCAGATACAGAAGTATCAGTGCCACCATCTACGCGTTTGTCAGTGTTGTTATCAGTGTTAGTTTCGGGGATGTCACTGCCACCGCCGCCACCTCCTCCACCGCCGTCGCAGCCTCCACCGCCGCCTCCGCCGCCGCCACCACCACCGCCGTCACACCCTCCGCCATCACAGCCGCCGCCACCGCCGTCAGACTTGCCATCAGGCAAAGTCTTGTCCACTGGAGCAATCTCAAACTTATCTCTAAATGAATCTCTAAAATCAGAAGAAATTAGATCTTGACCATTCTCTCCTTTCAATACATTCAGGCGTGGCACTACATCTGGTGATTGACTCTTTATCATAGAGCCCAGGTCAGTCAGCGCTTTTTCAGCCAGCTTAGGGTCAGCACCAGCTTCGACTTGAACGTTATATTCCTTCAGAGTCTTACCAGCAAGGCCCTCAGCCAAACTGACCGTGCCGTCTTTGCCCACTAAGATATCGGCCTTACCAGCGTTCTCAGCGGTAGCAGGAGCGACGTTAATACGTGGTGACTCGCCAGAATTGAGAACAGGCCTATCGGCGGCAACGGGCTGCACCTTATCAGATGTTTGATACTGCGCGCCATTTTCAGATTTAAAGAATTGGCTATCAACAGCAGCTGCGGGCTTAGCGTCGTAGCCAGGAAGTGGTGCGAAGTCAAGGCTCGTCATAGTCGATGCCGACGGACTGAGGGCGACACTCTCAGCAATCATTGGGGCGGCATAAGAACTATCGGTCATGCTGTACGAGAAGTCGGCTACTGGCGCACTTACTGCCACACTATCACTAAAGGAAAAATTTTCGCTCATTGTCTTGTCAGCTCCGGGTGAAATAAACACATTGGTAAGTACAGTCTGTTGGCGCCTCGTTAACCTGCAAGAGTGCACGTTTTCAGATTAGGGTCCAAATGTTGCAGACTTGTTGCTCGAAAAGCTGATGCTTCGTAGTTTCCCCACTGCTAGACCATTTCAAGAGCAAAAGGCACCTCGACCCATAAAGCGAATAATCGCAATAGTGATCGAGATGCCTAAGTTTTCCTAAGCCCAATTATATAGATCGAACCTTGACCTAACCAACCATAGGGTTGTAATTCAACGGCTGACCAGTTTCCAGCAAAGTCTTAAGACCAGAAATAATTCCAGGCCATCCGCCTCCAGTGTTTCTGAAGGTCGCGGTCTCGCTTTCAAACTGATCATGAATCAAGGTCAGTCGGCAACAATCACCCTGCTGCAAGATTTCGAAGGTAACCCTTGAAGGCTTATCATCCTCCATACCTGGCATCCACTTGCCCACAAAAGTCATAACCAACTTTTTCAATTCGATTGCTTCTAAGACTTCACCACTTACAAAAACATTTCCATCTGGACCTATATATGAATACGAAGAGCCTTTTTTCAGGTCACCTTGAAGAGTGGCACCATAGTAGTAGGCCGGTGTAATCTTTCCATCAATCAAGGCCGACCAAAGCTTCTCTGGATTAGTCTTTATGACAGTAACAAATACGTGTTGTGGTTTAGTCTTAACCGTAGAATTTTCCATAGTGTTTTCATTGTCCTTTGGCATCTCAAGATTGCTCTTCAAATCAGCCAGTGCAACCGACCACGGAGCAGCAAAGCGAGATATCCAGCGGTCCGATATCTCCTGCAGTGGAACAGTATTTAAGTAGTGATATTTAAAGCGCCCGCATTTGCGCGTTGTAACAAGAGACGCAGATTCTAGGATTTTCAAATGCTTCATGACTCCAAAGCGAGTCATGTCACTGAAATTACTCTCAAGCTCTAACAAGCTCTGGCCGTCACGCTCATGAAGCAAATCAAGAATGCGGCGACGATGAGCGTCATTCAAAGCTCTAAATACAGCGTCCATAAAAAGATAATAGTGACTATTTAGTCACGTGTCAATATGGTCACCTTTTAAAGCCCAACAGAAGACCACGCAAACTCGCTATAAGAGGACCGGATTTGGAAATCCTTCAACTGTGGCAGATTCTCCTCTTTGCAACATTTCTGCAACTATTGCCGGTTAAGTTATCAATACCCCCTGCTACTCACACATACTGCAATGGAACTAAAGAAATGGCTCAACCACCAGTCGATGTAAGAACAGACAATGTAAAAGCTGGCAATGGCGATGTTCCAGCTGCAGCGAATCCTCTTATTGTGCAAATCGCAGACGACTTACCACAACAATTTAAAGCACTAAATAAATCAGGCAGCACCCCGAACGACGGTAGCAGCCCTAAAGGTAGTGGACTTCCAGGTATATCTCTCTATGAGTCACAGAGAAATGAAATTCCTCCGACCGGAACATCCGGTCAGCCAGCCATCGACTTTAGCAGAGAACGCAATATATTCCTGAATAGAAACAGCACGATTAGATGCCACGGTGATAACAAAAATGACAATGGCTTCCGGCTCAACGACTTCAATGGACTGGAAAGATTCAACCTCAACGGTCAAAATGGCCGACTCTCATCCGAAGATCCCCTCAAACCAAATCGGTTTGGCAAACCAAAATTGACTGATGCAGAACTGAGGGAAGTAATCGAGTTTTTAAACAACCGTAAAATAGATGCAGGAATCAAGCCAGAGAACAAAATAGAACCCAAAACAGAACCCAAAATAGAACCCAAAACAGAGCCAAAGCAGGAACCTAAGCAAGAGCCTAAAGTCGAAAAGCCAAACGATACCTCGACGCCAAAGACAGAAGAGC
>CALRJJ020000085.1:0-11465 GCA_943367505.1 Flavobacterium psychrophilum
TTGCCTAACCATGCTCGTTCGTCCAAAAAGTGTGTGCAAAAGTCCAGATTGGCAATTTGCTTGGCTTTGGCGGCTTTAGTTACTGTGAGTTTGTTTGTTACCAAAATTATACTTAAATCTTGGATTGGGCGGCATCTAGCTTCTTGGCTGTTTCGCTGTCTTGCTTGGCCAGTGCGCCCTGGTTTAATTTCTCGTAGGCCTTTGCTCGCCGCCAATAATTGCTGCTGCCTTGTGCATTGTCTAACTGAATCGCTTTGGTATAGTCAGCCACTGCCAGATCGTATTTGCCGCTCTGCCTGTAGGCATCTCCGCGGTCGCGGTAGGCTAAGGCCGATTCTGGAGCCAGCTTTATCACTATGTTGTCGTCTTCAATTGCTCCGGCAAAGTTCTTCTGGGCGCGCCTGGCCAGAGCTCGCACACCATAGGCGTATTGTACAAACTCAGTTTTTATCGAGCTATTTTTACCCTGTGTTAGCTGAGCAAAATAAATATTGCAGTATTTTTCTGCGCCTGACCAATCGCGCAACGCTTCGGCTGTCTCTATTTTTTGCTCTATAACTTTGGTGTCATTGGGAACGATTAACAGCATTTTGTTTAACTCGCTGTCCAATTCTTTCATTTGCGATTTTTGTTTCAACCCTGCACAAATGGCCGCATAGACTCGATAGTCGCCTTTGTGGTCGGCGGCAAGTTTGTTAGCTGCGAGAGGGGCTGCAAATAGGCTGCGCTGTTGATCGTGGCCGTGTCTTCCCCTGACATGCTGTGGGGAAGTTTCTACCTGAGGCATGGAGGCTATCGCTGATAAATCGCCATACGGTGGTGGCCCTTGTTTCGCGAGAATTGCTGCAGTCGCCATTTCCGCTTTTAAGTTTGCAGAATCTTTTACGAGTGGTTCAAGTTTTTTGTATGAGGCTAAGGCCTTGGCGTACCGTCCCAGGCGCAGATTGGCTCTTGCTTGAGCTAGAATCGCTGTGGCTGAATTTGGCTCTTTCAAAAGTGTTGCATCGGCAATACGTAGTGCTTCTTCTAGTGCATAGATTTCGACCATGAACAAGGCCCAGACGCCATCAGTTGCTGGTCGCGCCGATTGCGAATCGCGACTTTCATTCTGGGTTAGTTCTTTTAGCTTCTTTTCGTCTTTTTCTGCTAAATCGTTTTTGTGCAATGCCCTGTAGGCTTTGGCTCGATTGTGATAGCTCGTCGTATAGTCTGGCTTCAGTTCGATTGATTTGGTAAGCATTTTGATGGCTGTTTCATAGTGCTTCATCATCAATTCATAGTAGGCGTAGTGCGACTGCAGCCGAGCTTCACGCGCTGCTTGGTTTATTTCTAAACTGTTTACTGTGTTGTCTAAGGTGTCGTTATTGCAGAGCGTGTTGGCTTTTCGGAAGTATTCTGAGGCTTTGGACCAATTTTTATCCTCTTCGTACAGACGGCTTAACAGCGACGCTATTGGTTCATTCTTAGGGAATAGCTCAGCGATAATTTGCGTTTTGCGTAACTCTTGTTTGGCGGCGTTGGGGTTGGCTGCTCTGAAAACAACAGTCTTTTTTGTTGATTCGACCACAATCGTATGTGTGAATCCATCTTGTTTGTAGGTGTATTTTTGATGCTGGGCATCCAAGCTGGTTTTCATTGTATTGGCCATCTTCTGGGCTTCTTCTGGTGAAGAGGCTTGCATCTCGCGCCGATTAGGGCGCGGAAAGTGCATCGAGCTGCTTTGTTCGCTGGGCGTGAAACCGTGAGGGCGTACTTCGTCGATATCTTCGGCCAGCGCTAATGCGGGTCCTACAGTGAGGGAGGTAGCTAGAAAGAAGGCCGATAATTGACGTAGTCTGTCAGGAGTCATGGTTTCCTCGGATGTTCGAATTCTGAAGGTGGGCCTTTGGCTTTGGTGCTTTGGCGTCAAACCTTTGAACCAGTGATTTAAATTGCCATTTTTCTTTTACCCAGTAATTTGCTCTCTGATATAAGAAGTTAAAGTATTACAATACCTGCTTGTTTAAGCCCCCAGGAAAAGAGCGAAAAATGGCTGCGCCCAAAAAAGACGAAACTGCTTCTACTGAAAAAGATATCAAGCACACAAGTAGCAAAGACATGCAACTGGATAGTGACGTTAAGCACTACGACACTGTTGTACTCGGTGGCGGCAAAGGAGGGAAGTCTTTAGCTCTGGCACTTGCGGCGAAAGGTGTTAGCGTCGCGCTGATTGAAGAGAAGATGATTGGTGGCTCTTGCATCAATGTTGCCTGCATTCCTACTAAGACCTTGGTTGCATCTAGCAAGCTTGTTAATGCCGCAAGACTGGCAGCAGAAGAGGGCTTTAGCTTTTCTGGACAGACCGCTGGTGAGATTCGAGCTGGCGTTGACGTCAAAGATTCTAATCTAAGAGCTGCCCTCGCTCGCAAGAGAGCGGTGGTTGAAGGAATGGTCAACGCCCATTGGAAGCTCTTTGACTATACCGATAACTTAGATTTCTTCTATGGCAAAGGTAAGTTTGTCTCTGCTAAGTCAATCGAAATTGAATTGAACAGTGGCGCCAGGCAGGTAGTTACTGGCGACAAAATATATATCAATACTGGCAGTCGACCGCTGATTCCTTCGTATGAAGGCCTGGAAGAATGCGGTTATTTGACCAGCACCTCGATCATGGAGCTGGAGAAGTTGCCTGAACATTTGGGCATCGTCGGTGGTGGCTATATTGCCCTTGAGTTCGCTCAGATATTCAGACGCTTAGGCAGCAGAGTCACCATTATTGAGCGCGGCAATCACTTTTTGCCCAGAGAAGATGCTGAAATCGGTAATTGCGTCAAACAGATAATGCTTGACGAGGGCATTGAAATTCTTTTTGATTCACCGATTAAGTCGCTGAAGAAGAATGGCGAAAACACAGATATTGATCTCGGCGACAAGGGAATTCTTTCGGTCAGCCACTTGCTCGTTGCTACCGGTCGACTTCCTAATACTGAAAATCTTGGCTTAGAGACTGCCGGTGTGGCGTTTGATTCTCGCAATTTTGTCAAAGTTGACAGTCGTTTAGAAACCAACGTACCTGGCATCTTCGCCATTGGCGATTGCAAGGGTGGGCCGTTCTTCACTCATTTGTCGTGGGACGATTATCGTATCTTGCGTGACAATGCTTTGTCTGGGGCTGGTCGCACGACAGAAGGCCGAATTGTTCCCTATACTCTTTTCACTGACCCTGAGTTAGGTCGTGTGGGAATGACGGAGGCCGAAGCCAAACAAGCTGGGCACAAGATACTTGTGGCTAAGATTGAAGCTAAGACTATTCCGCGCGCTCAGACCGAGCGAGAGACAAAGGGTCTGCTTAAGGCTGTTATCGATGCTGAGACTAGGCAGATACTTGGCGCTTCAATTTTGTCGGCAGCAGGCGGCGAGATAGTCTCTGTGATTCAAGTGGCTATGCTGGCGAAAATGCCTTATACCGACCTAGCTAACGTGATGTTTTCGCACCCTACTATGGCGGAAAGTCTGAATTTGTTGTTTGCTAAGGTAAGCGAAGGATAAGCCAAGTGTAGTAGCTGCGCATGAGGTAGGTTGTGAATTTAGGAAGCGAACGCACCTTGCACAATTTCACCGTCGGTGTCGGTCACATGTCGCCTGGCTCTAGGCCACCAAAGCCTCCTAAGCCACCCAAGATAAGGTTTTGGATTCGGCTTGGCGCTGCAACTTTCTTTCTGATTTCAATTAATTTTCTTACTTTGTTGAGCCCTTTTATTTCACCCTTGACCTTCGCTATTCTTTTTCCGACCTATCTGATTTTTGTTTTGTTTGGATTTTGGCAGATGAGGGCTATTGAAATAGCTTTAGCAAAAGCGGAGGCTGAGAAGCGACTTAGTCAGCCGAGTCATCCTGGTCAGTTGGACCAGCAGGCAATGTGCCAAACACGCGAGCTTTATGAGCAATTAGAAGAGTATGAACCAGAGGTTCTTAAGCGCAAATTTGCCTTGGCACTTTCAATTGGAATTGCGGTCTTGGCTCTCTCTGCGGTCTATTCCATGATGCCCCAAGCCTTTCGTGTCCTGGGTGTTCCACTTGTACTTTTGGCAGCTTGGTATTTTGGTAAGCAGATAGACCTGTAGTCAGCTCAGCGTTTGAGGCCGCACCCATGATTTCTTCTAAGCCATTTTATTGCTGCAATTTCCGCATTCACCTATATAGGAGGTATCCTATTAGTGTCTGAGTTTGGGGAGATCTTCAATGTCACTGTCGCACGCGATTCTTGGCTTTCTGCGCCAACAACCGCAAACTGGATACACTCTTAAGAACGAGCACTTCGACAAAAGTGTTGCCTATTTCTGGCCAGCGGACCAAACACAGATCTACAAGACCCTCGACAAGCTAGTTGAGCAGGGCTTTGCCACTAGCGAAATTGAATTTCAGTCTGATCGCCCCAATCGCAAAGTTTATACGATTACCAAGCAAGGGAAAGTTGAGCTGGAGCGTTGGTTGAGTGAGGCTATTGAGCCGCCAATGTACCGAGATCCGCTGCTAGTGCAGCTATTCTTTAGCGATTTCATTGATCGTGAGACTATGATTGCTGTGCTCATGAGCGCCAAGGTCAAGCATGAAGAATGTTTGGCTGCACTAAAAGCCATTGATATTCCGGCTGTGTCAAAGTGTTCTGACTACGAGCAGTTGGCTGGTCGCCTAACCCTTGAACTCGGATTTAAATCAAAGCAAGCATATATAGACTGGTTGGACGAGGCTATTGAAGCCATCAAAGCTATGGAGAAGAAGTCTAAGCGCGCCGCTAAGCGTTAATGCTAGACCAATCGTTCCGTTCGCTACTTCCGCTCAATAGATTTTGCTCAATAGATTTTGCTCAATAGCTTTCATGGCATTGTTAAACCGTCGTAATATTAGACGTGCCCACTATTGTACTTTGCCAATATAGGAGTAGTCTTATATCAATCGAGTCTGTCAGTGGCAGATTCTGATAGCAAGTTTTTGAAGAGTTTTAGTAAGCGGCTGGTTCCGCTAGGGGGTAATGAGTATGGCAATTAAGGAGAAGGCAGTGGATAGAGCCGCCGAGAAGACGACTGAAAAGTCTACTGAGAAATCTACTGAGATATTGACTGACAAATTGACAGACAAACCGGCTGCTAATCCTTTTCTTGTGGCTAATTTCGCCCCCGTGGCCGATGAAAATGTTATTTCTGATTTGGCTGTTACCGGCACCATTCCAGAAGAGTTAGAAGGTCGCTTTTTGCGCATTGGTCCCAATCCATCGGCCAAACCTAACCCTAAAAAATATCACTGGTTCTTGGGTACCGGTATGGTGCACGGCCTGCGTTTGAAGGGCGGCAAGGCGGAGTGGTACAGAAACAATTATGTCTTGACCGACAATGCTGCCCGCGATTTGAAGCGTAAGCAATTGCCCTATCCGCGCAAGACCCACGGCGGAAGTGTGAACACTAATGTGCTCAACATCGGTGGTGAACTTTATGCCTTGGTTGAGGCCGGCGCTCTGCCGATGAAACTAGATGGCAATTTGCAGACAACCGCTTACAGCGATTTCGATGGAACATTGAAAGGCGCTTTTAGCGCCCATCCGCGCCGCGATCCAGTTACTGGTGAATTGCATGTGTTGGCCTATGAGCCAGGGAAAAAGCATATTGATTATTTGGTAGTAGATAAGGCTGGGCGATCGCGCACTGCTGCCCAGGTTTCTGCCCCGCATCAGCCCATGATTCACGATACTGCGATCACACCGTCGTTTGTAGTTGTGCTTGATTTGCCTATGACATTTGATCTGGTCGCTGCGGTCAGCGGCAAGTTTCCCTATCTATGGAATCGCAAGCAGCAAGCGCGTATTGGCCTCCTGCCTCGCAGTGGTGATGTTAATTCGATGATTTGGTTTGAAGCACCACAGTGTTATGTCTATCACATCATGAACGCTTACGAAGACGGCGGTAAGGTTGTTGTAGACGTAGTCAAAAATTCAACCTATTTTGATGCCGATGTGATTAGGCGCGGAATAACTCCTCCGGCTTTGGTGCGTTGGGTTCTAGATTTGCCCACAGGCAAGCTCTCTGAAACACAGTTAGCTGACCAGGCAGTGGAGTTTCCTCGCTTGAACGATAGTCGAGTTGGTCAAAGCTATCGCTTTGGTTATACAGCGCAGTTCACTGCTGACTTGCAGTTAGGCTCTGCCTACAAGCATGATTTGATCAGTGGCGAAACTCTTACTCATGACTTTGGTTCAGGTAGAGCGACAATGGAGCCGGTTTTTGTGGCTAAGGCAAACGCTGTCGCCGAAGACGAAGGCTGGCTTTTGTCTTATGTTTACGACCAGAATACCAGTAGAACTGATGTCGTGATTTTAGACGCGCAAGATTTTGAATCTGCGCCAGTTGCCACTATTCATCTGCCCGTGCGTGTGCCTTACGGCTTCCATGGCAATTGGGTGGCTGACTCTGATTTGAATGCGCCTTAGTTAGGCTGATTTTTCAGGTCACTATTTATTTCGCAACATAAGTGGCGATTGAAGAAAAAAATCGTTGACAAAGTAGAAGCTCGCCGTTAACCTTCAACAAGTTACCGCTTTGGAATGCAACCGCAGAAATGCTCTCACTTGCTTCTACTACTCTTATAGCTAACGCCGCTGACCGACGCCGCCGCGAGTTCTCACTGAACCCGGGGCATCGACTTGCATAGCTAATAAGCTAATAAGCGCAACAAGACTGTCATCCCTGGGTTAATCACCCGGGGATTTTTTTTGCTCTAGCCATCAAGTTCTGCTCAGACCTACCGATCTAATAACCTTCCGACCATCTGGCTTACGGTTCCCTACCCACAATAGTTTGCCCATAGCCAACCGCTCAACCCACTGTTAAAGGAAAGACAAATGACCCTAACTGCTCAAACCGAGATTAATACAGCAAAAGTAACTGCTAAATCTGGTAAGCCCCAGCGTATGGCTAATCCCGAGGGTGTTTCTCCTCTGGCTTTTGTCCTCGATGAGCACAGCATGCGCGGCAAAGACATTATTGGTATTGAGCAGCTCAGTGCTACGGAATTACTGTTGATTCTTGATGTGGCAGCCAAGCTCAAGGCAAATAAGTTTGACGCTACCCAGACCCTTTTTGCTAAAGGTCAAACTTTGACTATGCTGTTCGAGAAGCCTTCATTGCGCACTAGAGTGACATTTGAGGCTGGAATGACGCAGTTAGGTGGCCATGCCATTAATATTGAAACCAAGCTTGGTGAGCGCGAGACAATTGCCGATGTGGGCAAGAACCTTGAGCGTTGGGTTGATGGTGTTATGGCTCGCACTTTTGAGCATTCGACAGTTGTGGCTCTGGCAGCCAATGCTAATGTTCCGGTCATTAATGGCTTATCTGATAAAGAGCATCCTTGCCAGGCCCTGGCTGATTTCCAAACCCTGATTGAGCATAAAGGCATCAAAGACATAAAACTGGCCTATGTCGGTGATTCCAACAATGTCTCTAATTCTCTTTTGCTCTTGGCGGCTACTCTAGGCGTTGATTTCTCCATGGGTTGTCCTCACAAATATGAGCCCCAGGCCTCGATTTGGATGAAAGCATTGGAGCTAGCCAAAATTTCTGGCGCTGAGATAACTCTTTCAAATGATCCTTGTGAAGCGGTCGCCAATGCTGATGCTGTCTATACCGATGTTTGGACATCCATGGGTCAAGAGGCTGAGGCCAAAGAGCGAGAAAAGATTTTTGCCCCTTATCAGCTCAATACCGAGCTGATGAAGCACGCTAAACCTGATGCCATTGTCATGCATTGCCTGCCTGCCCATCGCGGTTTAGAGATTACAGATGAAGTTATTGATGGTCCAAACTCAGTAGTTTTTGACCAGGCCGAAAACAGATTGCACGCTCAGAAAGCCATTTTGGCGCTTGTTCTTTAGAAGAAAAAAGGACGAAATATTTAGGTCCACATTCAGTCAAACCCAAATTCACACCAACCTACAGATACTCGGGAGAACCCAATGAAGAAAATTTTGCTAGCTTATTCCGGCGGACTAGATACTTCCTGCATTTTGACCTGGCTCAAAGAGAAGTACAATGTGCCGGTCGTGGCCTACTGCGCTAACGTGGGTCAAGAAGAAGACTTCGACGCTGTACACGAAAAAGCTCTCAAGACCGGCGCTGAGAAGTGCATTATTGATGACCTCAAAGCAGAGTTTGTCAAAGACTTTATCTTCCCTTCAATTCAAGCCAACGCTGTCTATGAGGCAGTTTATTTGTTGGGCACATCCCTTGCTCGTCCGTGTATTGCCCAGGGCATGGTTGAAGCAGCCTTGCGTGAAGGATGCGATTACATTGCCCACGGCGCCACTGGCAAAGGTAATGATCAAGTGCGTTTTGAACTAGCGGTGAAGTCGTTGGCTCCGCAGTTGGGTGTGATTGCCCCCTGGCGTGAGTGGGAGTATCAGAGCCGTACAGATTTGTTTGCGTACGCTGAGAAGCATGGTATTCCTTTGCCAATCACTAAAGAAAAGCCTTATTCGATGGATGCCAATTTGATGCACATTAGCTATGAGGGTGGCATTCTAGAAGACCCGTGGCAAGAAGCTCCTGAAAACATTTATCTGTGGACTAAGAACCCTGAGGAAGCTCCAGATAAGGCTCAGTTTGTTGAAATTGAATTTGAGCAGGGTGTGCCAGTGGCTATTGATGGCGAGAAGTTAGGGCCAGTTGAATTGGTTGAGAAAGCCAATGCTATTGCTGCTGCCCATGGAGTCGGACGTATTGATTTGGTTGAGAATCGCTTCATTGGCATTAAGTCGAGAGGCGTGTATGAAACCCCTGGTGTAACTATTCTCTTGCAAGCTCACCAGGCTGTTGAATCGCTCACTCTCGATAAAGAAGTGGCACACTTGAAGCAGTCGTTGGTGAGCAAAATTGCTGAGCTAACATACAACGGTTTCTGGTTTGCTCCTGAAACTCAACTGCTGCATAATTTCATCAAAGAATCACAAACTTGCGTTACTGGTGTTGCCAAAATCAAGCTCTACAAGGGCAACTCAATGGTTGTGGCAAGAAAGTCAGAACAATCTCTCTACAGCGAAAAGATGACAAGCTTCGAGAATATGTCGAGCTTCAACCCCGCTGATTCTGGCGGTTTCATCAATATCAACGGTCTTAGACTCTCTGCCTGGAGCCAGAAAAATGCAAGTATTAAGAAAAGCGTTCACGCAACAGCTTGATCAATCGGTTACTGCCTTTGTCAATTCAGTTGATGCCGATGAGGCTTTGGTTGAGGTTGATATTCAAGGTAGTATCGCCCACGCCACTATGTTGTGTCAGCAGGGTCTCCTCACGGAGACCCAGGGCACAAGCATCGTTGCTGGGTTGAAGGCGATTTTGGCCGAGTATCAAGAGGGCAAGTTTACGCTCAATCCTGTTTTTGAAGATGTTCATATGAATGTTGAGAAACGCCTTGAGCAGCTCATTGGTCAAGACGCTCTGCGGTTGCACACGGCCCGCAGTAGAAATGATCAAGTGGCCCTTGATCTCAGGCTCTTTGTGCTGGGTCAAATTGCTTTGCATAAAACGCAAATTACTGTGCTTAAGTCGGCAATAGCTAAATGCGCGCTCGCTAACATTGAGGCAGTGATGCCTGGCTATACCCATTTGCAAAGAGCACAGCCAGTGCTTTTCGCCCACGCTATGCACGCTTTTATGGAAATGCTTGAGCGCGATTTTGGTCGTTTTTGCGATCTAGAGAAGCGCACGGCAGTCTCGCCACTTGGCGCTGGCGCCCAGGCTGGCACTGGCCTACCTATCGATCCACATTTGAGTGCTAAGCTGCTGGGGCTGCCGACTTGTTTCAATAATTCGATTGATGCTGTAAGCGATCGCGATTTCGTTGCTGAGTATTTATTTGCAGCATCGATGTGCTCTGTGCACTTGAGTCAGATGGCTGAGACTTTCGTTATTTGGGCCACTAGAGAATTTGGCTTTGTTACTTTCAGCGATGCGGTTACCACTGCGTCAAGTCTGATGCCACAGAAGAAGAATCCTGACCCAGTCGAGATTGTGCGTGGTAAAGCTGGTGGGATGATGGGTGAGTTGATCAATGTTCTCTCCACCCTGAAAGGTTTACCTTTAGGCTATAACCGTGATTTGCAGGAGACAAAACCGCCAGCAATTAAGGTTAGCAAAGAACTAAGCGGATGCTTGAACGTCATGGCCGTGGCAGTCAATAGCATGACTGTTAACAGTGCAACTACGCTTAAGGCTGCTTCTGATCCCGACATGATCACAACCGATCTGGTTGAGTATCTAGTCAATAAATCGGTGCCTTTTCGCAAAGCCCACGAAGAAGTGTCGGCTCTCGTGGCTTTCGCCCGCGAGAAAAATGTCTCTCTTTCGACTTTGACATTGGTGGAGATGCAGAGCTTCAGTAAAGAGTACGATAGCGACGCTCTAGCGCTGTTTGATCCGGTTGTATCGGTTAACGCCAAGACTTCTCACGGCAGCACCGGTACGGCTAAAGTGAAGGCGGTGGCGCAGGACCGGGTCGAATAGTTTCAATGGTCGCTGATTTCGTGGCCGGACCTTGCAACTGACTCAATTAGAGAGTCAGCAATTTCAGTGCTGGCCTTTTCTAAATCACCGATAAGCGCAGCAGAGCCAGCTAGCTGACGTTTCGGCTCGTGCTTTTCCTTAGGCTCTGCTTTGTCGAGCCCTTTGTGGTTTTTAGGATCTGAGATTTCTGTCATTGATGTACCGGAATTACGCATACTGAACTCTAGGACCAACGGGCGGCCTTGTAAAGGGGGGCACTAGCAGCAAGTTACCTGGAGGGTTGCGTTGCTATGGTGATAGCAAAAGCGATTTTTTGAAGACCTTTTGCAATTGAACTTTTTCCCTGCTCATGACGTATTACCTATTATGGGTCTTTTCTGCTCGTGGACGCTCTGTGGAGGTAATACGTTGGTGAACAAGGTGAATGCAAGTACTGGTCTAGGGAAGGCAACCTTGGCAAAGCAGGCCTTGTCTACAAAGGCTTTTTCTATTAGATACTTGGCGCTGTTTGTGGTTTTGACATTGCTATTAGGAATGATTGCAATTGAGCCAGCCGAAGCCAGACGGGGCGGTCATCGTCGCATAGGTGGTAGGGTTGGGGGCCGCAGTGTGATGCGGGGCGCTGGTCGCATGTCTAGAGGGCTTTCTCGAGGCCTGCTGGGTGGTCGGCGAGGGCGCGGTGGGCGCAAGCATCGAAACCTGAATCAAAATCAAAACAATCTTACGGGCCAGAATGCTGCCTATCCAAATGGTATTGACCCCAATGATGCAAATGGTTTCCATAACAACGGCAATCACATCGGTAATTAAGTAGTTCTCAATAATGTGGCCAGTATTTAACGAACCGGCCTAATTATTTTGTGCGCTCTGTTGAGGCTCTCGTACGGAGGGGAGTCCTTACTTACCAATGGAGCGCAAAGAGATGATACGCAAAGT
>CALRJJ020000086.1:0-11332 GCA_943367505.1 Flavobacterium psychrophilum
ACTATTTCGCCCATGCTCAAGTAACCGACATGTTTGGCCACAGCACTGCTTCGGCATTGACTTGGTTTTCAGTCAGCGATGTCGGCCTAATCGTCAAACACGCACCAGACAAGACCGTTGTTAAAGCTGTAGACCTCAACACCCTAAAAGGAATTGGCGGAGTTGATCTAAAAGTATTTTCCCGCGATGGCGATATTAGCAAGTCAGCCAGTGTGCAAGCAAAAACTGGTGCCGACGGCATTGCTACTTTGGCTCTGCCTCAAGATATTCGTGCGCGTCTGAGCTATGACTTAGTCTTAATCGGCTCTCTGGGCGCCAGCCGTGCCTATAGCGGTTACAACTATTATCGCTCTGATTCCGATACACACAAAACCTATTTCTATACAGATAGACCGGTCTATCGCCTAGGCCAGACAGTCTTCTTTAAAGGCATCTGCCGCTCAATTGACGAAAACGGTATCGCCAATCCGGGCGCTGGCGAACAACTTGATGTCACCATTGAAGATCCAGATAATAATGAGTTCAAGACTCTTCATGTTAAAACCAATGCCCACGGCACTTTCCATGGTCTAGTGGAGGTTCCTGCTGATGGTAAAACTGGTGGCTACCAGGTACAAATTAAATACGCCGATGGCACCATTAGCTATCAAGGTTTTGAAATTGCTCAGTACCGCAAACCTGAATATCAAGTTGAAGTATTGCCTCTGACGGAACGCGTCATTGCCGGCGACAAAGGCAAAGCTCGCATCAAAGCCACCTATCTATTTGGCGGCCCAGTGGCCAATGCCAGAGTTAAATACAACGTCTATTCATCAACAGATTGGAACACTCGCTGGCGCTTGATGGACAGACCAGAGTTCTACAGCTTCTTTGATGATTGGTACGATGCTGACTATTATGAAGGCGCTGGTGACT
The DNA here is from genome assembly GCA_943367505.1 of Flavobacterium psychrophilum. Taxonomy (GTDB): domain Bacteria; phylum Cyanobacteriota; class Vampirovibrionia; order Obscuribacterales; family Obscuribacteraceae. The sequence goes on from CALRJJ020000086.1 coordinate 916, forward strand.
TTAGTGCGGAAGGTTACGCCGTCACCGATGCTAACGGTGAAGCGATTGTCGAATTTGACACCAAGGCAGCCGAGCCACCAACGGCGGGGCCGCTGGGTAGTGAATTTGCTGACAAGAAACTAAAAGTAGAAGCAGAAGTAACCGATATAAGCCGCCTCTCAGTCGTAGGCTCGGGCTCTATGTTTGAGTCTGCTGGCGAATTCTTATTGTCAGTGACACCAAGCAACTATGTTGTCGCTAGCGGCCAAGCAATGGCCGTAGACATCAAAGCGGTCGACTACAAAGGCAAACCAATCAGCACAAATCTCAAACTGAAAGTGATGCGCTATCCCTGGGATCGCTTCAAATCAGAATATAAACCAGACGTCACCCTCGAAGAAAAAACAGCTAGTACTGATGCCAAAGGCAATGTGCATGTTGATTTTGCTACCAAGGGCGAATGGGATTCGGACAGCTACTATGTCATTGCCCAAGCCACCGATAGCACTGGGCACCTGGTTCAAGATTCAAGTTCAATTTGGGTCTCTAGCAGCGAGAAGCCATTCTTCTTAGGCCATAAAGATGCCCAGAAAGAGCCGCTCAAGCTTAAGTTAGACAAACGCGTCTATAAGCCAGGCGAAACAGCCAAACTGATTATTACTGGTCCATTCACCGGTAAAGATGGGGAAGAAGCGATTGTTTCAATCGAAGGCACTAAGCTTCATAGCTTCAAAACAGTAGCGCTTGATTCAGCAGCGAAACTGGTAGAAATTCCAGTCAGCAAAGAATTTACGCCGAACTTCTATGTCACTGTGTCACTGGTGGCCAAGAACAAACAGTTCTACAACCAAGAGCAAGTGGTCATGGTTAGCCCAGATAATCACTTCCTCAATTTGACAATTGCTAGCGACAAAGAAAAATACAAACCAGGCGAACAAGCAACCTATACAGTTAAAGCTGTCGACCATCAAGGTAAGCCAGTCAAAGGCGTTGAGCTATCGCTGGGCGTAGTGGATGAAGCCATCTATTCAATACGGGCCGAAACCGCTAGCGATATCAAGAAATTCTTCTACGAAAGGCTACCTAACTGGGTCACTACAGTTTGCTCCTTCCCTGAACAATATTCAGGCGGGCCTGACAAACTAGAGCCGAAAGTGCGCAAAGACTTCCGCGATACAGCAGCCTGGGTGCCTGAACTAGTCACCAACGAAAAAGGCGAAGCCAAAGCTGTAGTTAAGTTGCCAGACAATTTAACGACCTGGCGCGCTACTGTGCGCGGCATAGACATGGCCACCAATGTCGGTGCCACCCTGCAAAAAATCATGGTCACCCAAGACCTGATTGCTCGCTTAGCTCTGCCTCGCTTCTACAGCGTTGGAGACGAAGGCAACGTGACAGCGGTAGTGCACAACTACACAGACAAGACACAAAAAGTATCCCTCAACTTGACCATGGGGCCAGAACTGACTACTAGCACAGCCCTGACCCAGGCCCTAACAATTGAAGCTGACAAAGCGGCCCGTTTCGATTGGCCAGTAAAGGCAAACCAGCTTGGTAAAACCAAAATCAAACTGGTGGCTCGAGGCGAAACCGCAGGCGATGCCCTCGAAAAAGAAGTAGCAGTCAATGCCCTGGGCATTCCAGTTACTCTAATCAAGTCTGGTCTTTTGGCCAACGCTAACGACACACTGTCGCTTGATATACCGGCCATCACCGATGCCAGACCAGGCACCTTGAGCCGTTCAGTGAGCCTGTCGTCTTCAACCATTGGAGCAGTACTCGATAAATTCAACGACCTGATTGACTACCCCTATGGATGCACCGAGCAGACAATGTCGCGCTTGATGCCATCGGTGGTAGCAATGGAACTGAACAAGAAACTTTCAGCTCCCCTAAGCAGTGCTGATACCACCAAGTTTGCCAAGGTCTACAAAGATGGCATGGCTAAACTGACTGAGTATCAACATGGTGATGGCGGGTGGGGCTGGTGGGCTGGCGATACAACCAGCGCCTACCTGACACCACTGGTCTTAGAAGGTCTCAAATTAGTTAAGGGCGTAGGCTACAAAGTCGACGACCAGATGGTGAGCAAGGGCCTATCGTGGCAAACCACTGCCATTAAGACCTTGACTGAGCAGTTGAGTGATCCCAAACACATGGCCGACTCGTACTTTGATAGTGAGAGCCGCACCGATCTTGCCTACATGCTCTTCACCCAGGCTCTCTGGCAGAAGAAGCTAAACAAGTCAGATCTAGTTGCTGTCAACTATCTTGAGAGAAATCAGAGCACCCTCACCCCCGAGGCCCTGAGCTACTTTGCTCGCGCCCTCAAACTTGCGGGTCGCGAAGATGGCGCTCAGAAAATACTTGATCGCCTCCGGGTTCTAGCCAATACCACCGATGAAACTATCGATTGGGAACGCAACAAGGCAATGCTGCTGAAGATTGGTCCAAACATCGATGAATATGCCTACTACTCCTATCGCTTCACCCCAGAAGAGACCACTGCTCTGGGACTGACCACAATGCTTGAAGTGCGGCCGAGTGAAACAGCCAAGATTGAGCGAGTTAAGGCCTGGATTCTTCTGCACCGCGGCGAAACCGGCTGGGGCACAACCAAAGCCACAGCGCAGGTATTCAAAGCCTTGCTTGCCGATGAACTCAATGCTCAAGCCGCCTTGGGTGGCAAGGTCACGAACTTCACTCTCGACGCTTTGCTTGGAGAGGGCGGACCCGATTCAGGCAACAATGGTCTAAGCAAAATTGATTTAGGCAAATTTGACTTTGGCGCTGCTGATCGCTTGACCAAAGGCAAGACTCTTGCCTGGCCATCAAGCCTTGCTCCTGGCGCTAAGAACACACTGCAGCTCACCAAGAATGGCGACGGTAGACTCTACTGGGTAGTGACCACCAACTACTACAAAACACTCTTGGCCGAGGGCGCCACTGGTGTAGCTAATCTACCAGCCGACCTCAAACTAGAGCGGCAGTTCTTCCGCCTTAAATCAGTGGCCGACACCACCAGCGGCATCATAAAAGTGAAAGCCGAGCCCCTTGCTGGTTCGTCTATCAAAGCCGGTGAGACCATCTTGATGAAAGTGCTGGTAGACACACCAAGGTCACTGCCATACGTCATTGTCGAAGCCGCTTTGCCATCTGGTGCAGAAGTGGTTGAAAGCAAGAACCAAACCGAAGCGGCAGAGCCTAGCGAAGACGAAGTGGTACAAGGCGATTGGGGCCGACCATGGTGGACCCATCAAGATGTGCTCGACGACAAAATTGTATACTTTGGTACTAACTTGCCCCAGGGTAAATCGCAATTCAATACCCTGCTGCGCATGGAACTACCAGGTCGAGTCAATGTTAATCCGGCCATGCTAGCTGGTATGTACAGCAAAGGCATCAAGGGCTTCACCAATCTCGATCGTCTCAATGTTGTTGAATAATTACACAGTACACCGGTGAACTTACAGGCAAGCCCATGACTGAGCCACTCTTGAAAGACAACAAGCAAAAAAAACAAAAATGGCAACAACAATTGGCCACGGTGGCTTTATTTGCCACGCCAATTTTCTTGTTGACTTATTACTTCAACGATCATCCCTACAAAGCCGAACTAGCCAGGCGCGCAGTCAGCCTCAGTCAATATTCCCGTGAGCAAAGGCTCAATTTCATCACCGCCGCTAGAGCTTTAGACGGTGCGGTAATTGAGCCGGGCCAAACTTTCTCTTTCAATGCCAAAGTTGGTCCGCGCACCGGTAGCCGAGGTTTTGTGCCAGCCGGTAGCTACCTGGGGGGCTCGCGGGTGAGTAGCGAAGGTGGTGGCATTTGTCTGATATCCTCCTGCCTCTACCAAGCAGCACTGCTCTCTGGCCTGCAAGTAAAAGAGCGAGCGGCACATACCACTTGTGTGCGCTCTGTGCCGCCCGGTCTAGACGCCACAGTCTGGTACGGCAAAGCAGACTTGAAGCTAGTTAACCCTTACAAACAACCAGTTCAAATTCGCTGCGAAAGCACCAGTGCTCCAGAAGAACTAATTATTTCAATAGTCGGCAGCGACGACATGAAAGCTCAAGCCAACAACCGCCAACTGAGGCGCAGAGAGCTGGCCTTTGATGGTCGCAATTTGCTAGTTGAAGTTTATCTCGACGGCGACGCCCAGAAAAAGAATCAATCCAGCTTAGTCTCCAGAGACAGCTACAGGCTGCCCTGAATCGCCAGGGTTAGAACCACCGCCATTTGAGCTATCGGAATTACCAGCGGCTTTGCCGCGGCCAATGAAATAGCTAGCTAACAATGCCGCAAAAGTAACAGCACCCATGACGCCTATCACAGTCATGCGATCTTCCATGGTGGCACTGAGACCAAATTGCAAAAGACCAGCCGATACCATGGCAGAGCTTGTCGCCAAAGCCGGTACCAGAGCCACATTGACTACTTTTTCTTCTTCGTCAGGGAAGAACGCTTGACCAACAATAGCGACGAGCACGGCTGAGACAATCAAACTAATGAGATAACCGCCAGCAGCTTCACTATGCAAGAAATAGCTAACAGCGCCGGTGCCAAGCGCAGTAAGTAGAGCAAATGCAGCAGCGACAATGCGACGGTCTGAGACATCTTTGAGCAGAGCCATCAGCCCGAGAGCAGAGAAGAGCCCCAGATAGAGAGCAGCGCTGACATAAGGATGATTGAGATTGATACCAGTGACGTTTGAGACATTGGCATAGGCGAAAACTTGCTCCAGAATGCGAGCACCAAAGAAAATGGCCGCACAAGCAGGTATTTGGCTGAAATTACCAACCATACATCCGGCTCCTAAAGCAGCCATACCAAGATTTCCAAACAGTCTTGTGGCCAGCAAAGTAAATATGCCGATGATCAATATCTGCTTTATGGCACTGGTGGCACAGTCTTTTTTGATGGCGATAGCATCAAGGGCATAAGCCATGCCGTAGCCAGCTCCAACAAGAGCAGCCAAACGCACGTACTCAGGGGCATTGACTGCCTTGGTCACCATTACCAGATAGGCCAGACCACCAGAGAGTGTCAAGACCAGGCGCTTGACTAAAATTTTGTCATCACGCATGAACGGTCTTTGCATCAAGGTCATGAGCGTCGAGACAATGAAAGCACTATTGATCATGCCACTGTATTTCTCAGCGTTGCCACCACCAGCTGCTCCGCATGAAGCAAAGAGCATGGCCGACAAATAAACGAAAGGAGGAGCGACATCGTCAAGCCGTGATTCTTTAGGCTTGAGCATGTTCAATACCAGGCGGATAGCAACTGCCCCCATCAAATAAGAACAAGCTGCCAGAGTGAGCTTATCGCCTGGCACGAACATGTTTAAGGCAACAGCGCAGGCAAGATGCAACATTGTGCGCATGGCCGGCTTAAGACTGAGGGTGGCAAAAACATAAGTTACGGCTAAGCCAACGAAGAAGTAAGCAATGTCAGCAAAGGGTTGACCGGCAGCAGACACCAGAGCGAGAACGGCAGCTCCGGCCGCGGCGGTGACGCCTAAGGCCTTGACCGACCCAGCTACTTTAGCCGGTTCTAAACTGGCCCAGGTGCGGTTGCGCACGAGGTCAAAGAGGAAAACAAATATTGTCAGCCCAAGCAATAAGGCGGGCAGGTTCTTAGCTACCAGGCCAGCGTTTCCAAGTAGGTCCATAGCTTATGCCTCTTACAAAATAGAGCTGAGAAATTGAAGAATCAACGGGGCGAGAAAGAACATAGCGATAAAGAACAGAGAAAGAAGGGATAGTATCACAGCCAAATCCAAGTTACACTCAGGAAATGCGGGTGATTCTTCCCTTATTTTTAATCGGCTGTTTTCTGATTGTCTTGTTTCAAGCATTCAGGGGAGATCAGCCGTCTGATCCCAGTCGTCATGCCCTTTCATTTGTGAAGCATGTGCAAAATAACGACTATGACAAAGTCGTTGCAGCTTTTGGCGGCAACATCTGCCGCTGCCCGGCCAAACTAGGATGGGTTTCATATCTATTTTACGGCTCTGGCGAAGAACCAAATTTGGCCTGCCTCATGGGTCGCCACTTCGAAACCGGGGCGCCCGAAATTAAGGCCATGAAGTCAGACACAAAAAACACATCAATACTAGACCGACCAGAAGACTTTGAGGTCTCGATACCGCTTCGCTTCAACGACTATCGTCCGCTATTTCTGCCGCTCGACATGGCCTACGGCTACGACATATCAGCAGAGCAATTTGAGCAATTTCTTGCCGATCCTGACCACGAAGCCTGGAAAGGCCTAACACTCCGTATGCGGCCAAGCCTGAAAAAAGGGACAATCGATCAACCCGAAGCAGCTAAGCTTTTAGCCAATCGCCAAAAAAAGGCGGCGAAACACGGTCAATCTCAACTTGACCAAAATGATTTAGAGAAGGAACTTGTGGGCGAGGCTGCTCGCTACAATACCCCTAAAGATGCCGCGGCAGTAAAGTTAGCTGATGGCACCAGCCTGAGCGAAGAAGCCGTAGCCGCTCGCCTGCCTCGCCTCAAGTCGGCTCGACTGCGGCTGCATATGGTGAGGAGAGATCAACGTCAGCCGTTCACGGTGTTCCACTTTGTCATTGCCGATCCAGTATTGACCTTCGGCAGCGATAGCGAGCAAAACACAAAAGAAATTGTGCTCAAGAACTTCCGCCCTCCCGCTCCTCACTAAATTTCTAGCCTGAATAGAAATCTAGAGCAAAGATCCAGGCTACACAGCAGGGCCTTCGTTGTTGTTAGCAATGGCAGCGACAATATCTGGGTTACTGGCACTCAAGCGCTTGTTGCGAGCGCGATAGTAGGCAAGCATCATGATTGGCAAGAGACCATAAATAATCAGCGAGAAGAATGTTGGTGCAAAGCACGGCCAGCCGAATATCCAGATCACATAAATTAGCGGCAGCGAATCGTCGATCACAACCTTAACCAGGTAGGCAACCGGATTGAAGCGAGCCAGTCTGGCCACGAAAATGAAGAATATGATTTGCTGCACAGTGTCAGAGATGACGAACATGACAAAGTCTTGCCAATGCCTCGCATAACTATATTTGAGCATGGTGGCGCAAATGACAAAGATAACAAAGAAACCAAAGCGCGGAATATATTTGTTGTAGAGACCAGCTCCGATAAGCGCCATGGTAGCCGCTCCCAACAGAGAGGGAGCGAGTTCAATCAGATCAGAAGCCACAGGAAAAATGAAGTCAGTAAGATTAGCCAGACTACTCAAAGAAGCAGTGCGAATCTCGGGAGAGAACCAGGAGAGAGCAAAGTCGAGCAGAGAATCTTTGCTTTGATTGAGACCGGCCCAAGCCATAGCCACTAAAATTCCATCTAGCCACATCTGCTGTTGCATCAGCCGTGGTGCCACGCCGCTTGGTCTAAATGCCGCCTTAACCACAGACATGATGCCGAGTTTCGGCGAAAGAAGCCGATAGACAGCTAAACCGAGGGTGACAGAAACAAAAGTAGCGACCATTTTGCCAGTAGAGTCTTTAACCAGACCGAGTAATTGATTGAAGACAAAGGCCGGCTGCGAGAGCGAACTATCAGTATATTGATTAAGTAAGACCGGCCAGTGGTTGAACTCTTCAGGAATAACCAAAAGACCAGCAGCAATGCCGATGAAGATGCCGGGCCGCCAGCGCACAGCGCCCGAACGCAAAATGCCAATGCCCCACCAGAGCGACAAGCCGCCCATTACGTAGTAGGCAACGTCACGCATGCCCTTAAAAATATGATCTTTGCTTGTCTCTTTAGAGCGCTCAAAGCGCCATTTTTGAGGTAATTGCCAGGCTTGTGAGAAATTGCATGGCACATTTCCTACTACTTGCAAAGTAATTTTATAGTCAGCCTCTCCTACTTTCAGCGAAGGCACCTTGCACTCTACGTCATAGTCAGCACGGTTCTTGCGCTTAGACCAAGACGATTTATCGAGCACAACATCTTTATACTCCGGGTGCACTCGATGAACATAAGCAAGGGCAAGCTTTTCTGCCTCTGGCTTGCTAATGCTGGCACCCGGTGCATCGTCGTCTTCAGTAATATCAAACGAATATTCGCGACCATCGCCATACATTTCAACTTTGTATTCAGTGGGATCAAGAAAGCGGAAGAAACGCACAGACCAGATGAAGCCGGGCTGTGTAATACTGGCGAGATCAAGAGTAGCGGCCAACTTGCGCTGCTCAAACAGATATTGCATTTCTTCCACTGAAACATTGGTGGCCAGCGAAGCGACATTGAGATAGACAGAAGGATCAACACCATTGCGCTTGAGAATGTCTTTGGCGCGCACAATAGCGCGCTCTCTATCAATGGTGACGCGGCTGCGATCACCTGGCAGTGGCGTGCTGGTGCAGAATGAGAAAGTGATACCACAAACACCAATGATTGCAAGTATCCACTTAGTTTTGCGCTTAAACGGCTGATAGATATAAGCCTCGCCCTCATCGGCGAGAGGCTTGATTTCAACAGCCTGGTTCGGTAGAGCCTCGTTGTATAGAGCGGCGTCCAAATCAACAGCCCGAGATTCTTCTGCGCTTGCTTCTAACTGCGAAGAAGAAGAAGAAGAAGAAGAAGAAGAAGAAGAAGAAGTATTGCGCTTCTTGTAATAGTCATAAAGCAAAGACAAAAGCGTTGCCACCACAAAGGGAATTAATGGCAACAAACCTGAGGCCCTAAGCCAGGGAGCCTCGGCTGAGAACAGGGGTTTGACGGTGAGGAAGGCATCAACCAAATAATGGCCAATAAAACAGGGTAGCAGCCCGTAGCGCCGCATAATGTAGCCGTAGAATAGCCCACCAATAGTTAACTCAACACCGCGGGCATAGGCAGGCTGCTGCGGATAGGAACTGTGCATGAAGCCCCAGGAGGCAGCCTGAAAAAGATTGGCAATCCAGAAACGACCGGTGAGCTTTTCCATCAAACTAAGCGCTACAACCCGAGCAATTGTCTCTTCCTGGGTGGCCGCATGAATACCAAGGGAGACGGCGGAGAAGAAGGGCACAGCGCTGCCCAGTAACTGATAGTCATCAACACCAAGAGGGCACCAGAATTTAAAATTCTCACCAATGATGTAATAGGCGATAATCCAACCGAGGTGAATAGCAAAAACGCAGTAGCCGACAAGCACGGCCGTGCGCCCTTCTTTACTGGCAAAACCGCGCAGGGTCAAATAGTTTTCTAGAGCAATGCGCTTGGGGTAGCACAAGCGATAGATGACATCAGCGCCACCAAAGAGTAAGACTCCAGAAACAAACGAACTGATGGTGGCAACGGCCTGCCGGAAGTAATACGAAACTATGTAATCGCGAAATGAACTGCTGGGGTCATATGAATCAATCACCGACGAGTAGTCATTGACCGAATCAAGAGCACCGACAAGAGCGGTCACTAAGCCGCCAAAGATAGCAAACCGCCAGCGCATTTGCTTGCGGGTCAGAGCCCAGGGCACAACCAAAACGGCGAGTGCTTGCAGAGTTCCATAAAAGATATTGGCAATATTTTGCAAGAGCTCATTCATGGAGCGCACCTTGCTGTACTTGCGCTTCCACTCATCAGGAATGTTGAGGAAGCAAGAATACTCACTCAACTCATCACCAGAAAATGCTACGTAGTAGCGCAGCCTGGCGCCCTTGAAATCACTTCCTTCACTGGTGTCTTCCCAAGTAAAAGAATGATCCTCACGGTGGGCTTGGGTGGTGGTCTTATCAGTGACTAGTTTCAGTCCGGCCAGGGGCCGATTGACTTCTTTTTCCAAAAAAGTCTGGGCCCTTGCCAGCGCTTCTTCATGCTTGATGGTAGGCATGGCCCGCTCATCTTCAAAGCTGTGCATGAAAGCCAATAGCTTGCCCGTGGGTGAAAGCCAGACGCGAAACTGCTCTAGGTCATTTTGCTTGCAATAGCGAGTTGTCCAAGACCAGACTGGCACTTTGTCTTTCATCAAGCGATTGGCTTCATCAAGACCAAGCTCGTACTCTAGAAAAGTCTTGCTTTCGTTAAAAAAGGTGAATGTGGTCGACTCAATTGTCGAGTCTGTCTTATAGCCACAAATTTTGGCTCGGTCACGGGCCTGCTGAGCAATCTGCTCACGACTGTACTTGAGATCTATAGAGGCCGATGGAAAGACCCGAGTATCAAGCTTGACGTAAAGGCCAAAGCCCACCAGAGCCAAAACGATCAAAAGCCAAACCACTTTGTCTGACCAGGGCCGATTGCTAGGCGCTAGATTGCGAGGCGCTGAATTAGAAAGCGGCTGCAGCACTCCTTCGCCACTTGCGGAGGGCCCGGCTGATTCAATTCCAGTTACTGGTTCAGGCCCTTCGCCAGGGTTATCGACTTCAAGAGGATCGGACGCCATGTCTTCCTATATAGAGCATTTATTTCTATCTCTAGAAACTAATTCTAGTGACTATTTCTAGAAA
>CALRJJ020000087.1:0-11274 GCA_943367505.1 Flavobacterium psychrophilum
AGATAGCCTGGGAAAAATCGGCGATCAAATGAAAGACGCCGGTATCACCTTCAATAAAGAAGAAGGCAAACTCAAATTTGACCTCGAAAGCAAGCACGACACCTGGCTTCAAGTTGGAGCACTGAGCTATCACTCAAAGCGCGACGGTAATTACAACGAACAAAATTATGGCATCGGTATACTGCGACGCATTGATGATGAGAGCGCCTTTGCCGTGGGCTATTACAAAAACAGTATTCACCGCGACACCTTTTACGCCACCTATCATTACACTCCCTATGAAATCGGACCGGTAAAACTTGGCATGCAAGTCGGCCTGGTAACCGGCTACAAAGCTCTTGGCGGAGCCCCCGTGCCACTGCTTCTGCCCCTAGCGACAATTGAGGGCAAGCGCTCGGCCGTTGATTTGACATGCATTCCAGCATTTGGCGGCGCCTCAGCCGTGTGTGCAGCACAGTTTAGATTCAAGTTCGATTAGGTTCAAATTAGCCCAAATAGGCCAGAGCAAGAACTAACGAGTACAAACTAGTACTAACTAGTACTAACGAGTACTTATAAACGTGACTATGTCTTACGTAGGGATGACATTAGTGACAAGCCAGCGGCATCGGGGTAAGCTACAGAAGTAGCAACCTGGCAAATAATAATGCAGACAATTATTAAATCAGCCGCTCTCGTAGCTCTCATGTCTACGTGTGTCGTGCAGGCATATCCAGCCGCAGCGGAAGACGCAGTCAGCGCTTGGAAGCTTTACACTCTAAAGCAATACGACGCCTCGGCCAATGCCTTTGAAAAAGTCTTCACCACAGCCAAGCCTGACCCCCGACTCTATTATTACGCCGGTTTGGCCAACACAGCGGCCCACCGCAATGCGCGCGCCAAGCAGCTATTTGACTATATAATTGCAAACTTTGCCGGCACCCCAGAATGTGAACTAGCCAAAACCGCCAGTGCCTATGTCACTTCAAGCGGCACTGCTGGCGGAAAGGCCGGAGCCTCAGCTAGCGAAAAAGCGACTTCAACTTCTTCGGCCGTGGCAAGCCTTGGCTCGACTGCTGAAAAAGCAACAGAGAAAGCAGTTCGCAAAAAAGGCGCCTTTGTTTTTACACCTGAAGACATTGCCCGCGAGGGCGCTAACGGTATCGACCAGACCAATGCACCTAATTGTTGGTTTGAGTGTTCTATGTCAGCACTCGCTCAGTTGCCCAAAGGGCAGAGAATGCTGGCTAGAATGATCACTTTTGGTGATGGCGATACTTATATAGTGCGCTTTCCTGGTGACGGCACCGAATATAAAATTACAGAAGCAGATCTGGATAGGGCAGGAGTGAAATGCAAGGCCTTATGGGCTTCACTTCTAGACTATGCCGAGCGCAGAAAATTTCCAAACAATTCTGGCTCAAGCGGTCCCGATGGCGACTTAAGCCGCTTACATGTTGGCTTAAGCTGCATGACAGGCTGCCGCTCCGACATTATTTACCCAGCCCAAGCTTCGAACCAAGAGCTATCATCATTTATCTACAGTGCGGTTAGTTCAGGCAATCCAATTACGGCATGCACTGTTGGCCGTGTCGACCAAAGTAGAGTACCTATCATCACAAGGCACGCTTACACAATCACGGGCTTCGACTCATCCAGAAACTTGATTACTATTAGAAACCCTCACGGCAGGGATTCACAACGATTTGACCTCGACGACGATCCAAAGCACTTGCGATTCGAGCAGCTAGATGATGGGGTCTTCAAAATGAACCTTGACCTCTTTAGAGAAGGATTTTACTCTGTCTGTCGGTCTTTCATTTAGTTTTTCATTTAGTCGTTGATTTAGTCGCTATTAGAAACCAGAGTCGGATGCAGTTTCTTTGCTTTCATCAGATTTAACGTCGCCGTCATTCTTAGCTCCCAAGCGAGTCTGAGGCGAGAACGAAATGGGTGAATTGGAAGAAGATGTAGAAGATGATGATTTAGTTCTGGCAGAATAAGCACCAAAAGGATCGACTGTTTGATTGTCTTGCCTAGACGCAGGACGCGGCATCTCGTTCTTAGGCATCGGAGTGAGCACATAGTAGACTGGGCCCTGTTCTGCCCGAATGACATCAGCATCCCAATCAGGCAGGTGAGGAACAATAACTAACGTGCGAAGGGCATCAGCCGCCTGCTGCTTCATATTCTGCTTTGCATAAGACTCAATCAAAAACATAAATAATGGCGAGCGTCTATCAACTGATTGACCGCTTCTGAGGTGCCTCAACAAAATGCTCGGCACTTCCTTCCCACGCTGATTCTTAGTAAGTAAATCACAATAACTAACAACGCTACTCGGATTAGCAAAATCACTCCTTGAAGAAATACTGAAGTAGCGTTCGTAGGCTTTAATAGCTTTCTGCTCTTGTCCAGCTGAGCGATAGCACTCAGCCAAATTAAGCATCAGTGATTCTAACTTCGGACCGTTCTTACCGTGAGCTTCTTCCAAAATCGCTAACTGCCTCTCAAGAAGAGGAATGGCCTTAATTTTATTTGGATCACCCAACAAGCAGCTGCTAGATTGTCTTAGAGAAATGGCTTCTTGAACAGGCCAAGAAATGATACTCGCCTCGGCACTCTCAGCATTATTAAAATAGCCGGCAGCCGCCGCTAGGTCGCCGCTTAGAAGCTCATCAGAACCAAGATGAACGTAGGTATCGGCCAGAGGCCACATCAAATGCATTTTTGCCAATGCCTGATTTAGTGGTTTTAAAGCGGGATTTTCACCGTAGGTTTCGCACCCGCGGAAGTACCACAGCGCTCGAGCCAAATATTTTTTGCCCTTCTCTGGTGGCAGGCTTAATCCGATCCTCAAATTAGCATCGGCAGCATAAAGACTATAACTAGCATCCGCAGTTGTGGCGACATTCTCTTCAGCCAGCTTTGCACAGGCAACATAGTTCTTTTCTTTCATCAACTTAAGCAACTGATTGGTAATCTGATAAGTACGCTCAGCTCTCAGATCAGAATCAGGCATACTAAGATAGAGCTGACTCATGTTCCCCAACAGCCCCAGGGCGTAAGAACGCAGGTGCGGACCATGATTGAAATATTGAAAAGCCTGCTCATACTCTGCGATAGCGTCTTTAGCCAAATTATCTCTTTGCACATTCAGCATGGGGTCAAGTGACTGCACGCGATAAGAATCAGCTAACTCCCAGTGCAGATCGGCTAGCAAACCAGGTGGCTTACCTATAGCAGCTGCTTGTTTGATAGCGTCTTTGTAGTTCGATTGCGCATGGGGCCAATCAACAAACCGCGCGGTCTGTGCTTCATCAATAAATTTCTGCAACTGAGTCTCACCAATATACTTGGTGGCAAATAGCCCAAGGAGAAGATAAGCAGTCAGTGTAGCGGTAATCTTACGATCAAATTTATCGAGAAAACGAAAGAGCAAAAGCTTCTCAGCATTGCGTGGCAATTTCTTGTTCTTCGAAGCAAGAGCGTTGTCAAAACAATCTGACACCAGAGCTAATGCACTCATCAATTCGCGAGCGCTAGAGAAACGCTTAGACGGTTTTCTATTAAGGCAGCGTTTAATAATGCAATCTAAGAGCTTGAAAGCATTATGCTCAGGAGAGTCTTTACTGTATTGGTTGGCCATCTCATGAAGAAAATCAACTGAGAGATCGGCGCTACCAAGAGAGGGTGGCCTCCCTACTAGCGACTCGTACATGATGCAGCCAAGAGAATAGAGGTCAGAGCGAGCGTCAACTCTTGTCTGGTCAAGACACTGCTCAGGACTCATGTAAAAGGCATTCTGAACAGTATCAATGGGCATACCAAAATCACAGACCTTAACAGTATCAGCCTCGATGTTACCGGTGACAATACTAATTCTATCGGGTGATAAATTGCCGTGAAACAAATTACGAGAGTGAGCCTCTGTCAGAACCTCGCAGACTTGAGTAAAGATATTGAGGAAAGAAGCAATATCAAGGCGCTTACTTCTTTTAAAAAGACTAGTTAGAGTCTCACCCTCAACCCAGTCCATCACCACATACGGTGTTCCATTTTCAGCAACACCATTCTCATAGACAGAAACGTGATTAGGATGAGTCAGTTCACCGGCTTTGGCGGCGGCTTTCTGAATCGCCCGAATCTGAGCACTGTCATTGACACGTTCGTTGAAAATTCGAATAGCAACAAAGCCATCAATGGCATCGTTCTTAGCAACATAAGTGGTGCTAAGGGCGTCTTTATGAATTTCCCAGAGCAGATCATACTGAAGAAAACGCTGCGACTCTTTGACAGGAGCAAGCTCTGCAATTTGCAATAGCTTTTGCAAATCACTGACAACAGCGGCAGCAGGTGGTGGCGCAGTAGGCAGTGTCGGCTCAGGCACAGACATATCGAGAAGATCGGCTGACGGTGCCACAATCTCTCTCAGTATCGGTTTAACTTCTTCAACAGTAATTTCAACAGATTTTGGGCGAGCATAATCTAACAGCTGCTCTCTCTTGCGCAGAGAACGGCTGCCCGTTTGTCTTTTAGGCATGTGTGATTTACTTTTTTTTGGTGGTAAGGCAACGATTAGGATTGAGCGTAACAAATCAAGCTACTGGAAAAGCGAGCAATTGTCAAGAGATATTTCGACAATTGACCTGGTCACGCTTGATGCTGAAGCAGCATAAACTATGGGAATAAGATGTTTGTATTCGAAGCGGTGGGGAAAACAATGGCCGAACATCAGCATCCCATGATGAAGGTAGACGAGTCGGGCAATCTATGGCTAAACTTCGGCGAATACGGCCAAGAAGTTGAGCTCGCATGCTTCTCGAAAGATGGCTCTCGACTTCTAACAGTCGAAAAAGTCGGAGTAGCAAAAGTATTCGACACTAAAACGAGTGAATTAGTAGGAGAGATTCGGCCAGTTAGTGATTTATCTGGAAGCGACAAATCACCGACCACAAAAGAGTTCGAAGTATACATCGAAGCAGTAGCCCTAGACTCAAACGGACAGCTTGCCTTACTTGGCCTCAACGATGGCACCGCTGGTGTTTTCGAAGTTTCTACAGGAAAGCGCTTGTCTACACTTTTCCAGAACGAGACCCCACCGGATCACTGGGAGCTAATTCGAGCTGTCAACTTCTCTAACGATGGCTCAATCGCTCTTGTTGGCTTTTACAATCGCACAGTTGGTGTTTGGAACAATACTGGCGAGCAGCTCCTCGCTAAACTGCGCCCAACCAGCGCCGACCTCTTCTTCTCTAAAGAACTCTGGGGAAGAGATAGCCTGGTCAGCTCAGTGGCGGCCTCCGCAGACAATCGCTATATCTTCGTTGGCTGTTCTGACTATACCTGCATCATTTGGGACCTAGAAAAACAGAAACCAGTTTATACAGAGACAGAATACAGAGAAGAAACAATTTGCATCTGCGGCATAGCTGATGCCGTTTACTGGGCTACCGCCGGCGGTGCCGTCTGGAGAGCAGTAAACGATAGCCTGCCCGAAAAGCTCTATTCGTCAGAACAAAATTGGGTAGAAGCAAAGATTGCCCCAAGTGGAAGCTTTTTGCTCGCTGTAACAATGGCTGGAGAAATTCAAAAAATAAGCCTGCAAGACAAGAAAATCGATGTGCTGGCAAACATTGACCCCAAGGAACTCTTCAAAAAGAGAACGGCTATTGGTTTTCTAGATGGAGACAATTACTTCTACACGGCTTCGCGCGATTCAATCAAGCTAGCAGATATAACCATCCAAGTAATTGAAGAACAAGAGACCCACGACACAATAAAATCAGTGAGGCCCTCGCCTGACAATTCAATTCTTGCAGTCAAGACTGATTGGAAAAGTATTGGTCTCTGGGATAGAACCAGCGGCCAATTCATTCGCCAGCTCTCCAGCTCCGCACATAAGTGCGCGTTCTCTAATGACGGGAGCAAGATTGCCTTTAACACAAAAGACAGCGAGCGCGGCTACATCAAAATAGAGGAAGTTAGAACCGGCCAACTTGTACAGAAGTTCATAGTGCACGGCTCAAACGATGTCTTTTTTGCCTTCGACCAAACCGACGACAGGCTGATCACCGGCTCGGCAAAAGATCACACAATGCGGCTCTGGAAACGAATCAATAGTGCCGACAGCCCCCATGGCAAATACACAGAGGTGAAAAAACAAACCTATCCCTTCAACCAACAATTCTTCTTCTCATTTCTGCCTGACGGAAACATAGTAGTCGGTCGCAGAGGTAGCGACCTAGAAGTATGGACTCCAGAGCTGACAACCAAAATCTGCTGCGACATCAAACTTGATTACGATCCACTATGGTGCATCAACGAAAGTAGACGAGAATTTATTCTCGCTGAACACGGGCAAACATTCTATAGAGTTGATCTGACAACCGGCACGGCTAGCAGTTTCAAACCACAACTCGACAGACCAGAGTATGTGCCGAATTCGCAGTTAAGCAAAGAATTTAATTACCGCAGCGGAGCGGCTCTATGGCGAGAGTTTGGTGGACCTTATGTGCATATCACCGATGGACCGCGCGGCTGGGCCACGCCAATACACATTTCACTGGATCAGAAATACGTGGTGCTTCCTGGTCAAGGCGAAATAGCTGTGATCTCTATCACTGAAGAACAAAGCATTAGAGCCAGAATGCCATTTGAGGGCCGTTTACGGGCAGCATATGTAGATGCTGAGAAAATTATGGCGGTTGACTCGAAAGGCAAGCTGATTGCGAAGAAGTATGGGGAGAAGTGTCTATAATGTCAGTGAAAATCAACACACTGCATACAGAGAAATAATGCAAGAAAGCTTAGCCACCACAACCACTCCCGTTTCTGCTACTGCAGTGATGTCGAAGGCGTGGACACTCCTACAAGACAAATATCCAATTATAATTCTTGTGATCTGCTGGCAGGCAGCTCGCAATATTCTCATTTTCGCTGCCATACTGACGCTCACAGTGAGCATTCCACAAAGCCCAGTGATTATGCTGGCAACTATCATCTTGCTCAGCGCGGGGAGCTCCGCAGAGTTTTTATGGTTCACGCTGAAGTTAGTAAGAAATGAGCCATACAAGTTATTCCATTTACCTTCCCCCTTAGCCGTAGTCAACTGGTTCATCGCAACAGTCATCACGACTTTAGCGGTATATTTAGGCATCTTTGCTTTAATCATTCCAGGGTTAGCCCTCGCTATCTTTTTCTCAACCACTGGTTATGCCGCTGTCGATGGTTTTGGTCCAATTCAATCGATCAAGCTAAGTTGGCGCATCGCTAGTAGTGCCTTCTGGCAAATAGCTCTCGTGTTCTTCACTATGTTGAGCTTGATGGTTATACCAACTGGCCTCACAGCGGCCTGCAACGTCATGCTAGTTTTGGCTCTAGCATTCCTCTACACCACCAGCAAGGCATACGCTGAAAGCGTTACGGTGAAGGAAAATGATTAAGCGCATTGCCAATATCATAGTTATGCTCATTGCCTTTGAGCTCATCGTGCTGCCGATACTTGCTCTCTTTCGCTGCGTTGTCGAAGCCCGTTACATTCCCAGTACATCAATGAGACCAGCGCTGCAAGTGAACGACAGAATACTTCTAGAAAAGGTTTCGCGATTCACCGGCAAAATGGCTGAACGAGGAGCAATTGTTGTCTTCTATCCGCCTTCAGACAGCCTGCCTAAGAACGTAGACAATAACGGCGATGACGGAAGAGACGAAGCAAACCAAAAATGGGATGTTGTGCACGTCTTAGGCCGCCTCACGGGCTTACCAATCTTTCCCAATGAGCCAGCATTGGTAAAGCGCATTATCGGAGTAGCTGGCGATACCATACGAGTTGTTCCAAACGTTGGCGTCTACGTCAACGATAAGCTACTGGTTGAGCCATATATTATTGCGCCGGCCAACTATGAGCTAAAAACCCTTGGCGACATATTTGGGCCAACAGTCGCAGGCATATGGGTGCGACCCTACGGCAAAAGTCAGCAGCCAATCGTGGTACCAAAGGGAATGATATTCGCGCTCTCTGACGATCGCAACAACACTATCGACAGCCATATATTTGGCTTCGTCAGCGAGAAAGCAATCATAGGACGCGCCTGGGTGATGGTTTATCCAATTCAAAAATACATGCACGAGCCGTACTGGTCACGGCCGTAGATTAAGCTGACAATAGGCTAAACTAATGAGGCTTATCTGGAGTTTTCAATGGTTTCTTTGGGGCGGTTCATAGCCTATCGGCGACTAGCACGAGTGATGGCAGTAGCGTGCGCCCTAAACTTCGCCAGTGCCAGCTCCATAAACTTTGCAGAGCCGGCCTTGGCGACAGGAGAAGTCATGTCAGAAGTAAAAATGCTCAAGCCAGACGGCAGTATGCAACTGTGGTATTACAACTGCGAAAGACTGTTTCGCTATCCCATACCAACAAACTTTGATTTTGCTTATATCGACAAGAGCGGCAAAGTAGTTATCACTGGCCCATTCAATATGGCCAATGACTTTGATCACGGAGTTGCGGTCGTCAAACTTGGGCAACAAGAACTAAAGCACGGCAAGCTTATTGCCGGGCCAAGAACCACTAGCATGGGCTTCTCTGCAATCGTAGCTAGCGACGGCAAAATAACACCGCTCTACAACCTAGACCTAAAGATACCGTTTTATGACGAGTTGGCAGTGGGCTACTTCAATCGACTTGAACCAGGCACAACCCAATTTAGACCCCACTACGACCTGATCGATAAATCGGGAACTAAAGTCACAAATTTCCACTGGGAAGATGCCAAAGAATACAGCGAAGGGCTGGTCGCAGTTAAAAGTGGAGAGCCAACTCCGGAAGCCCATGACGGTCTCTGGGGCTATCGAAACAAAGAAAACAAACAGGTGATTGCAGCCAAATTCCATGAGGCCACCAGATTCAGTGAAGGCCTAGCAGCAGTGAGCCCCAAAGCTGTAAGTCTTTTGAGTATGGATCGATCAAAGAAGCGCTCTCATTTCGAAAGCTATTCATATATTGATCGCTCCGGAAGCGTCGTTATCCCTGGACCGTTTCAAGAAGTTCGACCATTCAAAAATGGCCTTGCTGCCGTTCTTAAGGATGACAAATGGGGGTTCATCGACAAAAAAGGTGTAGTTGTAATTCCCTTTGAATACGATTGGGCCGGTGACTACAGTGGCAAACTAGCACCAGTAGAGAAAGACTTATTAGTTGGCTACGTCGACGGCACGGGCAAAGTCAAAATACCATTCAAGTTCAAAGACGCACGCGAATTCGCAGAAGGTCTGGCAGCAGCGACCTTAGACGCTAAAAAATGGGGATACATTTCTGAAGCAGGCAATTTTGTCATTGCACCAGTATTCCAGAGGGCATTTCGCTTTGATGGTGGCAGAGCACTTGTATACATAGACTCAGCTCTAGAGCCAATAACAGCGGCAAAAGATCCAGTGCAACTTCAAGCAGCAGCAAGACAGGCAAGAGACGCTGGTCAACCAAACGAAGCAAGAGCGGCCTGCAATGCAATTATTGCCGCAGCACCAAATTCAGAAAGCGCCAAACAGGCCCAATTACTTTTGACGGTCGGGCTGCCAGATCACGATCTGAAGCCAGAAATTATTGACATGAACAATAAAGCGACATTTCTAATTCAAACCCAGAAGAACAAGGAGGCGGAGGCATTGTTCAAACAGGTGATTGCTGCTGAGCCTAAATTCTTCACCGCTGCTGGTGCTTATTCTTATCTCTTACTCAGTGAGCAACGCTACGATGAAGGTATTGAGCTACTGAAGAAGACCTTAGCCAATCACCCATCATACGCACGCGGCTACTGGCGCCTAGGGCAGCTTTACGCCGGCAAAGGCTTGCAAGACCAAGCAGCCACTAGTTTCGCCAAGGCAAAAGAGCTTGACCCTTACGACACTGAATACATGCAATAGCATTTGATGTAGATCTTAATCCCACCAAAAAGACATGACTTTGGTCTTTCTAAACTTGTCTGCAATCTCGCGCATAACAGCTGCGTTACGGTGCTCATCGTTTGATAGCTCGATTTCTGGACAAAAGAGAAAGAACTCAGTACACAATTCACTTAAATCGTCTGGCAGTTTTTTGAAGCTAATCTTCATGCCTTCAAAAGTAGCCTCAATAACAGTGACACCGTATTTCTTATCCCAGTACTTAAGCTTTTCAATAACACGGTCATTGTCTATGCCGTAGTTGATTCCACTGGTGCATTTAGCCTTAACCATCTCAAAACCAGAACTGCCCTTTGGTGTTTTGAAAACAGTTGAAACACGAAGCATAGGCGAAACAATAAATCGCTCAGGCCTGTCAATTAACCAGTGCCTATCACCGAGCTTAGTCACTGTAGAACCGGGCAAGAGTCTCAGCCCTGGCTGAACCGTTGCCATAACTAAAGAAGGATTCTCCATTAGCATCTTTGCCAATTTTGTTGTACCTTCATTTTCTCTATCTATAAAGAAAGAAGACTGAACAATAATGGTCTTAGCATCTTCTAGACTGGAGATATCTTTAGTAAAATCAATAGGATAGATGGCTTTATACTGCAATTTCTTTTGACGATCACAGCCGAGTGTGTCAACGGTCATACCAGCATCGAGCAAACACTTCTCTGCTTCAGCTTTAGTTTCGAAATGCATTCTTGCCAACGAAACGCCACGCTCATCTGCAATACGATAGCCTAGTTCCTGCAACTCAGCCTGCAGAGCCGCCATGCGCCGATCAGGACCAAAGAAGTGGTCGCCAACACCTTTGTATTTCAAGCCCAAAATTAACTTCGCTTTGTTCTCTGGGCGCAATGTCTTGCCATCATATTTAGTGTGCAATTCAGCAATTGCCTCGTTCAAAGCCTTATCGCTATCTAGGTAAGTCATAGGTGTGTCAGGCCTATAAGCTACGCCGCCCTTAGGTTTACCGAATGTATCATGTAATTCCTGAGCAATTAACGCCTGATAGGGTTCCGCAGCAATACGATACTTCTTCATGCGCTCAAACTTTTCTGGGCCGAGCTCTTCTCGCTCCATGGAATCGGATTTATAAATATTCTGCGCCAAGCTTTCGCCTTTGTCTTTTGGTAGCTCAAACTCGACAATCTTCTTCAGCTCTGGATACTTAGAAGCAATATCGTGGTAATTCTTTAGATCTTTATCCAGCATTCGAGCTGGTTGATTGTAGTCTTCTTGCAAAAAGGACTTTTCTTCCCACTCGAGGCCACCAGACTTAACTATTCCCATCTCGGGATTAAGGCGTTCCTTTATCAGCAAAAGCACAGCCTCGTCAAAACCAAG
>CALRJJ020000088.1:0-11192 GCA_943367505.1 Flavobacterium psychrophilum
GTAATACCTACCAAGGTACGATCAATGCCGCCTCTGTATTCAGGAGCAGCTGGAGTTTTATCGCTTGAGTCCCCGCTATTGTCGCGGCGACGCCATCTCTCGCGCCCTTGCGCGGACAAGATCCTTGAAGACACGGCCTCTATCCTCGAAATCCCTGAACATATCGAAACTGGCACAGGCAGGGGAAAGTAATACTGGTCCTTTTTTCAATTTACCGCCGATTTGAACAGCTTCCTCCATAGTAGCGGCAACGTATATATCGTTAAATCCGGCTTCACGCAACGCTCTCTCAAACCGCTCTTTTGCTTCACCAATAAGGATAACGCCCAAAGCGTATTTTTTTATCGATTGAATTAAATCAGAGAGCGGAGTTCCTTTGTCTTTTCCACCAGCAATGAGAACGACACTTTTCTCGGGGAAAGACTCAAGAGCTTTAATGGCTGAATCAGTGTTAGTGGCCTTAGAGTCGTTGTAGAAGTCAACGCCATCAACAGTTTCGACAAACTCAAGGCGATGCTCAAGGGCTTTAAATGTACATAGATGCTGTTCAATTTCTTTTTCAGTCAAGCCAGCTAAACAACAAGCCGATATAGCCGCCAGTGCATTCTCGATGTTGTGCTTACCAATTATTCGCAAATCATTTTGGTTACAGACAACTCGAGTGCGAGCATTATGCGAATAGCAAAGGAAGCCATCTTCTAGATATGCACCCTGTATACCGCGATTAGCAGCAGGCAACAATGTAAAAGGAAATAGCTCGGCTTTTGTCCTGGTAGTTGCCACCACCGAATCATCTTGATTGAGAATGGCATAAGATTCCATCTCTTGATGGGCAAACATAGAGCGTTTTGCTTCTATGTAGGGGTCAAGGCCACCATGCCAATCAAGATGGTCTGGAGTAAGGTTAAGCCAAATGCCAATGTATGGCGCAAATGTCGGCGAGTACTGCAGCTGATAAGAACTAACCTCTACCACCAGAAAGTCCAGGGGGCCGCTATCGAGGCGACTCAAAATTGGCACTCCGATATTGCCACAGGCTGGAGCCAGACGGCCGGCCTTTTCTAGTATGTAGCTAATCAGTGCTGTGGTCGTAGACTTACCATTAGTACCAGTCACAGCAATGAACGGAACAGTATCTTTGCACTCACGGTAAGCCAACTCAACGTCAGAAATAACTTCGCGCCGATGGGCTTTAGCCCTGAGCATTACGTCTGCATGGGGCGGAATGCCTGGGCTAGTAATAACTAGTTCAGACCAGCTTAAACAGCGCTCACTATGAGCCCCAAATTCGCTTTCTACTGGCAGAGCGTTCAGCTCAGCAAGCAACTTGGGATTGATCTTGTCTTTAGGCTGAGACTCGGAGACTAGAACTTTAGCCCCGCGTTTAACCAGGTAGGAAGCGGCGGCGATGCCGCTTCTACCTAATCCTAAAATACTGACTTTCTTGTTATTCCAGTCTGCCACCCGTTAATTGTAACAGGTGGTTTCCAAGCTCAGACAAGAAAGCTAAAAAGAAAGGTCTAACCTCTTTGGCGCTCTTTCTCTTTTTGTTCAAGCTTGTAAGCCTTCTCTGAGAGATTGGCAATCTTCTTGTTCATCTTCTCTACTTCTTTAGGAGGCATATTGGGAGTCAGAGCCATGTAGGCCTTGTACTGAACCACTGCTTCTTTAAGATCTTTTGAGGCCTCTGGCTTCAAGCGCTCTAGAGTTTTACCAATGCCCATACGAGCATCAGCAATCTTTGGATTGTCGTATATAGAGGCATGATATTTATCGATAGCACTGGCCAACTGACTACGACGAGCGAGATCGTCGCCCAGAGTCAGCTCTTGCCGAGCAACATCTTTTTGCTTAGCGACCAAATTAAGACCACGCTTAGCCCGCTCTTCACCACCAGGGAAACTGGAGGCTTTCTTATAGGCAGCTTCAGCACTAGGAAGGTCTTTGATCATCAAAGCCAAATCGCCAACAGCAAAGGTTTGCTTGGCATCAGAAGCATTAGCAATGACGGTATTCATCTGTTGATCTGATTCACTAAATTTGTTCTGTGCAAGAAGAGCCTCAGCATAAGCCACTCTTTCTCCATCATTGGTTGGTGTACCAATGCTGGCAAGATCAACTGGGACGCCAGCCATAGAACGCAACTTAGCTTGTGCCAGTCTCAATTCCATATCATTAGGATTCATTTTCACAGCTTGATCAATCATGCGTTGAGCTGATTCGTACTCGTTTGAGACAAAGAAAGCACCAGTTGCTTCTTTGTTAGCTTTTAGATAATAGGCTCTGGTTAAGCCTTTTGCTGCAGCCGAGTTTTGTGGATTAGCGTCAAGCACGGTGCGGTATTCCTTGACGGCATCATCAAGTTTTTCCAGTTGCAAACTTTGATCGGCAACACGCAAATGCAAATCGGGATTGTTAGGCATCATTTCTAAACCAGAACGAAGCTCAGCAATCGACATTTCTAGGTCACCACGACCCTGTCTGATATCAGCAATGTGCAAGTAAGCATCAGGGTTCTCTGGCTTGATGCTGATTGACTTTTGCAATTGTTGAATGGCCGCTACTGTATTACCCTGAGCAGCGTAAACGTCGCCCATGGTCTGGTGCACAGGAGCACTGTTGCGGTTTTGGTATAAGGAAGTATTCAGCTCTTTCAACGCTTCGTCGTACAGGCCTTGCTTGTAATAGGCCCGACCTAATCCATAGTGAGCAGTTGAATTGCCAGAATTAAGTGAGACAGCCTGTTTGAACGAAGCAACAGCGTCAGCGTATTGCTCTTTGTTGAGCTTGGCGATGCCGAGCTGACCGTAAGCTTCAGAGTTTTTAGGATCGAGACGAGTCGCTTCTTTGTACTCATTGATCGCCTCGTCTAGGCGACCCTGTTCCTTATATATGTTTCCCAAAGTTATATGAGCTTCGGGCATACCAGGATCGATACTGATTGCTTGCTTGGCTTCAGCTTCAGCGTTGCGCAAGGTAGCGTCTTTGTTTTTGATTACGGTGCCCGACGAAGAAGTAAGGCGATTCAACATCACCATTGCTTTACCAGCGTGAGCCATGGCATTCATTGGGTCATTGGCCAAAACTTTGGCAAAATTCTCTTCGGCAGCATCTAACTTGAATTGCTTAGCCAGAGCCATTCCATAGCCAACAGCAGCAGCTGTGCTCTTTGGACTTCTGGTCATCTCACCTTTATAAAGATCGGCAGCCTCAGTGAATTTTCCTTGCATCATGAGCTGATCGGCTCTGACGGTCTCGCGCGTGATGCGAATTTGATAGGTCTTATTAGCGGCAATCTGGAGACCCGAAATCGAATCGGAACTACCACGAGCTGAAGCCTCAACATTCCAGGCAAAATTGGAGCCGACAGAAATAGATGTAGCTAAGGCAAAAGTGAAAATTCTGAACGAGTTTCTAATAGTCATAGAGTTCTCCGTCAATGGGGCTATGCCGCGTGTGTATACAAGACGTTATGCGCTTGAAAAGCCGACTGCCTTGCTTTATCTCTAAATAGTCGCAAATTGTAGCAACCTAACCACAAGCAATAAAGGTTAAGTAGCTGTCTTTTGTACCTAGACGGTGCGCGTGGGACAATCTAACTTATTGAAAGGAAAAAAGCAGGCCCAAGTTGTCAACCGCAAAGGCGACACTTGCCAAATTGCATTCTATATATAAGGAAGTATTTTTCCTTTTTTGCTATCTCGAAGAGTGAGGATTTTAAAGTGTCAGGTCATTCAAAATGGGCCACCATCAAAAGACACAAAGCTGTCGTTGATCAAAAGCGCGGGGTGATGTACGCCAAAATGTCGCGCGAAATCATCATCGCCACCAAACTTGGCGGCAGCGATCCCAACGCCAATTTCCGCTTACGCCAGGCAATAGACAGAGCCAAAGCCGAAGGTGTACCGAACGACAATATTCAGAGAGCGATCGAAAAGGGCTCTGGAACTGGCGCTCAAGATAATTTTGAAGAGCTCGTCTACGAAGGATATGGCCCAGGAGGAGTTGCCCTACTGGTCAAATGCACAACCGACAACCGCAACAGAACAGCCGGCGACGTGCGCATGTACTTTTCGAAATTTGGCGGCAACATGGGCGATAGCGGCTGTGTTGG
Organism: Flavobacterium psychrophilum; assembly: GCA_943367505.1. Taxonomy (GTDB): domain Bacteria; phylum Cyanobacteriota; class Vampirovibrionia; order Obscuribacterales; family Obscuribacteraceae. The sequence continues at coordinate 4,115 of CALRJJ020000088.1, forward strand.
CTGGATGTTTAAAGAGCGCGGCGAAGTACTTCTAGAAAAAGGGGCTCAGTTTGACGAAGACGCACTGCTAACAGCCGCTCTAGATGCCGGTGCAGAAGATTTAGACACCTCGATGGAAGCAGAAGCGTTAGTGATTTGCAGCCCTGAGCAATTAGAAAAAGTGCGCGAAGGACTATCTAAAGCTGGCTATAAGGTTTCTTCAGCAGAGAACGCCATGATTCCGAGCACCACTGTCGAAATAGACAGCCCTGAAACCGCAAGACTGTTGCTACGACTGATAGATAGCCTAGAGAATCACGACGACGTGCAATCAGTTTTTGCCAACTTCGAAATGAATCAAGACTGGATGCAAGAGTTCTTGAACTAGAGCCTAGAGAGCCATTTCAGCGGCCGATACTACTGGCAGTGCCTGATAATCTTGATTAATGACAGCAAGGGTGACAGCTCGAGGTCGAGCAAATGTCTCTCTACAACACAATATTTGACGAAGAAAGTTTAAGATCCCGATCGATATACAGAGACTGAAGCAGAAGCAGCCAAAAGCAAACTGGTGCCTGCGATCGCCCCTTTGTGAAATGCTAATAACTTAGCAGATGAAATAAATAGGCAGCGTTTAACAAAGGTTTTACAGAGCGTTACGCAGCGCTCCTGACAACAGCTTTCAAGAAGCAAGGTTAGCACGAGCTAATCTTAGCGGTCTCAAAGCCAGTGAGGAAACCGCACCACCCGACAAGGCAGCAGCAGCCTTGCGCTTTTTTGTCAACAGAACCTTTCTTAGTTTTCTCCAATAAATCCCAAATCTCAAACCCGCGCAGAAAAATCGAACTTGTCAGCGGATCTTTGACGTGCCACCAAGTCTTCTGTTACCTTTTCGCCTGCTTCGAAAGACCTGGCCGGAAGTTATCTATCGCATATACACAGCTAGCTGTGATGCATGGAAAAACGGTTCTCCTAATAGAGAGAACGCATCAGCAAATCGCCTGGCCCAGGCACTAGAGAGAGTGATCAATTCAAATGATCTCGATGACCCTTCAACCTAAACACAAAAAGGTCGCCCTGGCTCTCAGCCTTGTGGCAGCGATGTTCGGTAGTGCTAACACACAAGCAATGGCCGCAGACAACGTAGACCTAGACCCAGAAGTCGAATCAAATGTTTGGGAAGAGAACGATCAAGAATGCGCTTCCGTTACTCTTAACGGAAAAGAACTCATCACCTATCGCGGAGAGACCCCTGCTGGCTCAGCAGAGGACCGTGCCGAAGATTTGGCCGATAGACTACAAGACCTACTCAAAGGCGAAAAGCTCGACCCTTCTAAGCTAGTTCCCGCATGCGAAGGACAGCTAGCGGCAATTAGAGTAGACGGCAGCACTGTAGTTAAGCTCGAAGTACCTGAGAGCAGTAAGTGTTCAGCCCTCGAATACAGCCTTAAGCTGGTTAACAGCATTCGCACCATTCTGGGTGCACAACAAATTCCGGCGAACTTCCTCAAGTTAGCTGAAAGCCAATCGCCAGAACAAGCACTGACAGCTTGCCTCAACCACACAGCTCTACCAAGCCTCAACATTGCTCCAGACAATTTTTCTCCGAACTTCAGTGGTCATGCCTCATGGTATGGCGGCAAGTTCCACGGCCGCCGCACCTCCAATGGCGATCGCTTTGACATGCACGGCCTGACAGCCGCTCACCGCACTTTACCCTTCGGCACCAAGCTTTTGGTTATGAACCGTCGTACCGGTGCGTCATGCGTAGTGCAAGTAAATGACCGCGGACCTTTTGTGGACGACCGAGTAATAGACCTTTCACGTGGCGCTGCTGAGAAGCTGAACATGCTCTCATCAGGCGTGGCCATGGTTGACTGCATGGTTATTAACCCAGCTGATCGCTAGATTTGCGCTAGAAGTGTAAAGCACGTCAAGAGCTAAAGCTTGTTCAGCCGAACCTTAGTGCTAAAATGCCTCTGGTTATGAAAACGGATGTCCGAGTTCGAATAGCGCCAAGCCCAACAGGCAATTTGCATGTTGGTACCGCCCGCACAGCTCTTTACAATTACTTGTACGCCAAGAGACATAACGGCACCTTTATTCTTCGGCTTGAAGACACAGACGAAGAACGCTCAAAAGAGACTTACACCAAAGACATCATCGATGGTTTGAAATGGTTAGGTTTGAACTGGGATGAAGGTCTCGATATTGGTGGCCCTTATGCACCATACCGCCAGACTGAAAAAATTGACCACTACAGCACCATGGCTAATCACCTGATCAGCAGTGGCAAAGCCTATTTGTGCTATGCCACCCAGGAAGAATTAGCCGCTCTCAAAGAAGAGCAAAAAGCAACCAATTCTGCCCCTCGCTATGACAATCGCGGCAGAGAAACTAGCGCTGAACAGGCTAAGCAATTTGAAGAAGAAGGACGCATCCCCTCGGTTCGCTTCATCGTAGAAGAACCACAGGTGGTGTCGTGGCACGATCACATCAAGGGTGAAATTGCCATTGACACGTCAGACCTGGGCGGCGACATGGTGATAGTAAAATCTAACGGAGTCGCCATCTACAACTTCGCCGTTGTCATCGATGATATCGACATGAAAATGACCCATGTCATTCGTGGTGAAGACCACATTCACAACACCGCCAAACAACTGCTGATCTATGAGGCCATGAATCAAAAGGCCCCAGAATTTGCCCATGCGCCTTTGATTTTCGATATCGAACATCAGAAGCTATCCAAGCGCAAACACGGCGAGACAGTGCATATTGATTATTATCGCGCCCAGGGCTACATGCCCGAGGCTATCGTCAACTATCTAGCGCAAATGAGCTTTACCCACCCAGAAGGCAAAGAAATCTACGACCTAGAAGAGGCTGCCGCAGTCTTCGATTTAGACAAAGTATCGAAAAGCCCAGCTGTATTCGATGTTGCTCGCCTAAACTGGTTCAACAGTCACTACATTCGCAGCCTGCCTCTAGACTTAATTGTCAGCCGAGCAACGCCATTTCTCACCGCCTACGATACCAGCACTTACACCGCAGCACAGCTTGCTGCCATAGTAGCCTCAGTGCGAGACGGTTTGACCACGCTTTCTGAACTAACAGCAGCAGTCAAATTCTACTTTGACCCACTAACTATCCCCGCTGAAGTAGCTCAAGACGTACTGAGCTCTGACAACGCCAAGAAAGTTCTCAACACCATGTTAAATGCCCTTGGCACCATGCCATGGGACGACCATCAAGGGTGTAAAAAGGCGGTAGACGCCTTCGGTAAAGAAATTTCCCTCAAAGGAAAAGAACTCTACTGGCCCGTTCGAGCCGCCTTATCAGGAAAAACTCAAGGTCCAGACCTTGGTTCAATTATTTCAATACTAGGCGCCGAGCGAGTAAAATCCCGTCTGGAAGCGGCCCTGACTCACAAGTAAGCAGCTAAATCTATGAATAAGATTCAAGTCTTCAATACTCTTTCCGGCACGAAAGAAGAATTTGTTCCACTGCAGGACAACGTCGTCAGAATGTACGCCTGCGGCCCCACCGTCTATGATTTAAGCCACCTCGGTCATGCCCGCATGGCCATAGTCTGGGATGTGGTACAACGCTATCTGCGCTTTGTCGGCTACGACGTTATCTATGTGCGCAATATCACCGATGTCGATGACAAAATCATCAAGCGCGCCAAAGAGTTAGGTATTACACCAGAGAAGCTCTCGCGGCAGTACACCTATGCCTTCTGGCACGACATGCACTCACTCAATGTCGAATCACCAGATTTCGAGCCAAGAGCGACCGAGTACATCACCCAGATGATTTCCTTCACCCAGGGTCTGATTGATGGTGGCCATGCCTATGAAGCTGGTGGCGATGTCTATTTTGACGTTGCTTCCTTCAAAGACTACGGAAAATTGGGCAAACAAAACTTAGAGCAACTACTAGTCGGCTCGCGCGAACAAGCCGTAGCTCAAGAAACCCTAGCCCATTTGAAAAAGAGCCCGGTTGATTTTGCCTTGTGGAAATCTGCCGATGCTAGTGAACTGGGTTGGCCTAGCCCCTGGGGCAGGGGCCGTCCGGGCTGGCACCTGGAATGCTCAGCCATGGTCAAGCGCATACTAGGCGAAACCATCGACATCCACTGCGGTGGAGAAGACCTTGTTTTCCCTCACCATGAAAACGAAATAGCTCAGTCAGAAGCTCTACATGGCCAACCCATGGCACGCTATTGGCTGCACAATAGCTTTGTGCAAACCAATTCAGAGAAAATGGCCAAGTCACTGGGCAATTTCAAAACTATTAGAGACTTGCTGGCAACGTTTTCGGCAGATACCATTCGCCTTTTTATTCTGCAATCGCATTATAGAAATCCGATTGACTTCACCATAGAAAGTTTGCAGGCCACCAGCACCGGAATTCAACGTCTTCTGCGAGCCGCCAGTTTCGAACACGGATTAAATGAGAATGAAGCTGTTGCCCCGAGCGAGGCGGCACAAAAAACGGCTGACACATTCAAAGATGAATTTGCCGCAGCGATGAACAACGACTTTAATACAGCTATTGCCATTTCGCACCTCTATCAATTGGCCGACGGTATCACTCAGACAAAATCAGCAGCCGACAAGCAGTATCTAGCCAGCACTCTGGTTCACTATGCCAAAGTATTGGGCTTGACCATGACTGACACAAGACAAGAGCTAGACACCGCCACCGGTGCCAAGCTAATCGACTTGATTCTCACCTTGCGCAAAGAAGCAAGAGAAAGAAAAGACTATGCCTCGTCAGATCTGATTCGCAAGAGCCTGACTGAAATTGGTGTAAATGTCATGGACAGCGCTGATGGAGCGACTTGGGAGAAGATATAGATTTACCGCAATCCCTTAGCTAAACTTGTGGCTAACTTGGACGCGGGCCCCAGTAGCTGCAAGCGTTGCATTTCACCATGTTATCGGTAACAGTCCAATCGCAGGCCGAAATACAAGTTTTCGACGACTTAAGCTTCACTTCCGCTTCAAACGGCCCTTCGATTAACGTTCTAAAAATTTGTTCGCAGAAAGAACATCTCATTACCTGATAATTGCCCTCGATACCGAGCACCGGCCCGTAATGCTTGCTGCCGCATAATTTTAAATCGAAATCGTCCAAAGACCTTTCCTGAGAGCGCTAAAACTAAATTGTATTGGCACAGCTGAAGTTTGGCTAGCACCGAGATTCACTTCTGGTCTTTACTGTGACGCTCATAAACGTTATAGCGATAATTCCAATCGGCAAATTCTTTAGCACCGACGCAGCGTGAGTGATAGCGGGCCTCGCCCTGGCACTTATACTGAGATAAAATTCGAGAAATCATGTCAGACTTTTCCAAGCCATCAAAGGTCTGACCACCTTCAACCACAATTACGCCTGGCTTATTTTTATCGATATCGCTGCGCAACCGATCAAACATCTTCTTCTTGGTCGCTACAATCCAGCCAAAGGGCTTACCGACCATATGATCCGCTAAGCCATGACCCTCGATATTAGCCAATGAGCTAAAGGCTTCAGTACTAATGAAGTAACTAGCAATAGGTTTTTCCGCCAAAGAATAAAGCGGAAAACCAGGTAGAAGTCTGCCATTGAGAATGAGAATCGAATCACCTGACTGACAATATTTAGGGAATGCATCAGCCAGTTCAAGATATGTTGGGTCAATGGCCATGGGTCCGGTCAAGGCGGTAACGTTCTCACGACGCTGAATTATCTCAAGGGAGATTAGGGTCAAAACAGTGAGCGAACAAACCACAGCAAGAGAGACTAACTGCACTTTAGGTAGGCGTCTATGGGAAAGCTTAGGATAACGCCGAGCGATGCTAGAGAAGAAACTACTCTCAAGCAAATACAAAAACTGCACCGAAAAGCACATACAAGTAGCCCAAATCAATAGCAGGATGTCGCTACTCAAGCCGCTCATGCCCATTTGATAGAGAACGAAGCCAGCCATCATCAAAGCCATAATTGGTCGCAATAACGGCAGCCGATTGACGATACCAAAACTGACGATGGCTGCTGCCGTACAAACATAAATCACATCACGACGGTCTGGGGTGGCGCCAAGGCCAAAATAAGCAATTTGATCTAAGTAGTAGCTGGTAATTTTAAGAGGAATGATCCAATCGAACAGCTCTTTAAGAGCAGCTTGGTCGAGCTGCAGCAAGTATGACCAAGAAATGAGAAATGATATTAAAAGCCAGAAGAACTCATCGGCAAATGAGTTTGCTTTACCAAGCAAACGACGGCTAATAAATTCTGCCACCTCAACTGTTATGGGCACGATTATAAACAGCGGGTCGAGAGAAGCAGCAAAACCAGCAAGAATTCCAGCAAGAAAGCGAAGCCAGTGACTGCCAGCTTTGCCTAAATTGTCGGCAGGCGAAAACCAGGCGGTGAGACGCAAAAAGAAGTAGGGGCTTAGCAGCAAGCAAAAAATATGCTGAGCGCAACCATAAGAGTAACCCATGGCAAAATTGGCGATAGCAAAACCAATTAAGGCAAACCACAATTGCATCTGCCTGCGCTGATCTAACCTAGCGGTGACAACAGTGTAGATACAAAGGGCAAACGAAAGCGTCGCCAATAATGAGACTTCAACGAATGAAGCTATAGCGATAGCATTGAACGGCAGCACAGCAGCGCTGGTATGAGCTGACAACAGCTGAGCCAATAAAACAACTGGCATGCGCAAAAACACCAGAGTTAGTGGTTCGTCAAAATAGAAATCGCGAAAGGGAACTTGACCATGAAGCATGCGATTGGCTGCTTCTATTTCATAACAGATCGAACCAGCCAGGTCGCCGAAGAAAAAGGCACGAACAACTATGCTCAGGGCAAAAACAGCCAGAGCAATGCAAACTACGAATATTTTTTGCTTACTAGTCATTGCGCTTGTAAATACTTATGCCGCCTTTCTCATCTATTCTTTTGTAGTTAGACATTCGCGTGTTGATAAAGTCAACATCGCCAAAAACCCAACTCATAGGATTGTCTTGAATGTAAATTAGCTTCGGTCTATTTTTCTGAATATCCTCTGTATACCAGTCAATAACTTGTTTTTTGTATCCTT
>CALRJJ020000089.1:0-11091 GCA_943367505.1 Flavobacterium psychrophilum
CCTGGCTCGATCTTTTCACTGTCATTGTTGCCATCGTGCTAGCTCAGTTGTTCGATGCTCGTCGCATCGGCATCAGGCTGAGGCGCATGGTAACAAGTCGCAGTGGCCGGTCGTAGTGGCAGGTCTTGAATAGATTCAACACTGCGGTCAATCGGCGCCAGTCATGGCCGCACAACACTCCTGGCAATCCCTATGAATAATCACTTTTCACAAGTCTCAAGGCACATTCAAAATGTTCTAGTGGCTCTTGCATTTGGCGTCATTCTTGGCGTTCCTGTTGGCAATGCCATTGCTGAGGCGCGTCAGGCTTCGAGGCCGCAAGAAATGCAGATCGAGAGATCGACATTTGCTGCTGCCGCAGTGCTTGCCCTGCTCGTTCAGTATCGCAAGAAGCGTAAGACGAGTGGCCAAGCCGCTGATGACGGCAAGAATCAAACCACGGAAAGAGTAAAGGAGGAGCCCAAGGACCAATCTAAGGGAAAGTCTTCATCTCGTGGCTTCGGCAAAAAATAGTTCCAGTTACACAAGAACAAACGGAAAAGTTGGGGCTGTGGGCCCCAACTTTTCTTTTTTTTAGCAACTAATAGACTGGTCGATTTAGATGGCGCTTTAGCGACCGCGGCTTCTGCCGCCACCACCGCCAGAAGCACCACCGAATCTTCCGCCGCCGCCACCGCCAGAGGCACCACCGAATCTTCCGCCGCCTTCTCCGCCAGAAGCACCGCCAAATCTTCCGCCGCCTTCTCCGCCAGAAGCACCGCCGAATCTTCCGCCGCCTTCTCCACCAGAAGCACCACCAAATCTTCCGCCGCCTTCTCCACCACCTTGGGCATTGCGACCCGCGGCCGCTGCACCATCTGCTCCGCTGTATTTGGAGTCGTTGTTCTGATTGTATCGACCCGCGGCCGCTGCGCCATCTGCTCCGCTATATTTAGCGTCATTGTTCTGGTTGTATCGACCAGTAGCAGCTGCGCCTTCTGCTCCGCTGTACTTGCTAGAATTGTTCTTGTTGTATTGGTTGGCAGCCGCTGCGCCTTCTGCTCCGCTGTACTGACTAGAATTGTTCTTGTTGTATTGGTTGGCAGCCGCTGCGCCTTCTGCTGCGGTGTACTGGCTGGCATGGTTCTTGTTGTATTGGTTGGCAGCCGCTGCGCCTTCTGCTGCAGTGTACTGACTAGCTGCCGGATTTTGATATTCCGCGCGCACAAAAGGATTGTTTGTCTCTTGCTGCCAGGTTTTCGCAGCAGCCGTTTGCGCCGCTTGCTGTTGGTTGTACCAACTTGCCTGTTGTTGAACGGCAGTGGCGTGATAGGCATTGGCCTGTTCGTAGTTCACTGAATTTGTGGAGTTGTTTACATAGACAGGCTTGCCCCCTTGGTTGTAGTAGGGCATAGCGGCAGCACCATAATGAATCGGTGTTCCATATGGAACGTTGTTGTAATATGGCTGTGTCATTGCTGCACCAGCCATCGCACCTAGACCAGCCGCAGCAGCTGTTACAGCGGCATTACTGCCACTGCTCTGTTGACCGGAAGAATTGTAGTTGTTAGTTATTTGCTGAGGCTGCGGAGCATACTGGGGCACGTTGGCAGCCTGCTGAGTCATCGTGGCATTGGCCTGCATCGCCCTGACAGCCGGAGTAAGATCTACTTGCTGATTGTTTTTATCGACATACCAATATCCACCATTGGCACCAATGTAAATAGGCACGACCGGAGCGTTAACCCCAACGCCCGGCAATGGCACTACCATTCCCTTTGGGGTAACTACCATCTGTGTTCCGCCTGGACCGGGTTGAGTTTGCAATGTCACCACTGAAACTTGCGAAGGAGCCGATGACTGAGGGCTAGACTGCGGTTGTCTGTAAGGGTTCTGAAGCTGTTCTGAGGATTGTTGTTGAGGGTTATTCGGATTCTGCCCCTCTAATCGATCAATCAAGCGCTGCCGTATGTCTTGAGCCGAAACTGAATCAGCTAAGCTAATTGAACCTATACCCACTATGGAAAATCCCAGGAATCCGATGGCAAGAGATCTGGCTATGCTCATTCAATTAGCTCCTTGTCTATATGCGGCCGAGGTTGGAAAGGATATCATCTGCTGGCATGGCAAGTGGCCAGAAATTGCATATTGATACACTGTTTTAAACTTGTCTCAACTCTTTATTCCTAGTTCAAAGTAGACCGGTCGGATATGCATTGCTAAAAAGGGGGAGTACCCCTCGATAAGTGTTGCCTTGTGAGGTGCTAAATTGCTCAGTTTTTCTTGCAACCACAACCTGTGCGCTTGGCTGCAGGCGGGCCTGAATCAGCACTTGCTTTAACCTTTGCAGCAGCCTTAGCTTGCGCTTGAGCTTTGCGATTAGCAGCATAGGCGCTAGCTTTCTCGGCGTAGCGCTTTCTGGCTTCTGCCGTGGTGTCAAAACTTTGACGGGCAATAGCCAATGCCGCTGTCAGTTGAGCAAAGTGTTCAGCTTCTTTTGCGTCTGCTGGATTAGCTCCTGCTCCTAAAGCGCTCTTGCGAGCGGCTTCAAGTTGCTGGTGGAGCCCTTCAATCTTCTTCAGGGCAAGGCCTACCCAGTCAAATTGACGGCCTTCTGCAAGCACAAGCGAGCTGTAAGCCTCGATGCTCTTGAGAGATTTATCCTCGGCGATAAAGTTGAACAGTTCTGCTCGCTCATGCGCCAGACGCCAATTGCTGAAGTTTTCAAAGTAGCTGTAGCTAGCCTCAAGAACGACGTGCATATTCTTCGAAAGCTCTGCTCCACCAAAGCCGCTCTCGCTAATCTGAGTTCGCCAGTGCGAAACCATATGGGTCAATTCTTGCACCGTGAGATACTGTGAGCCGATGCACTCATTCAAGTTCTTGCGCGTCCAGCAGATTGGGCAGCCGGTGCCGGGATAGGCTTTGACTTTTGTGGTCTTTTCTTTTTCGGTCCTTTCTTTATTGGTCATTATTTTCGCTGTGTATTTGCAGGTTTGGTCTGAAGTGAGGCTACGAATTCTGCCCACATTGGATTGAGCACCAGGTTGGGCACATCTGCATCGTCATGTTCTTCCGTTTGCAGGATGAGCCCCGCCGAGATTAAGAAGAAACCATAGGTTAGATCAAGCTTTTCAATGTCGAAAGTGCCACCCATTTTTGCAATGGTAAGCCTCAGCTTGTTCGACTGAACAACGCTATATACCGTGGTTGCCTTACCAAATGGGGTGGTGTTGGTAAGAATGTTTCTTCTTACTTGTTCAATTGAAAGTGGAAGCTTGACTTGCTCAGCATTGCTAAGCGCCGAGCTAACATGCTGCCAGAATAAATAGCGGTTGTAGGAGTGCCGTAGGATAAATTCCAGCGCTGCAGTTGATAAGACAAGTTCGGCGATTTCATTGAGCCAGCACCCTTCAAAGAGACCAGCAGAGCGGGTACCTGCAGGAAACTGCATATGCGCTTTGGGCATCAGGTCATAGAGCGCCTGCTTGGGCACGCCGCGCTGCCAGCGATTCCAGAGCCGAGTTGAACAGAGATAACGCTGATCTTGCCAATCGATCATACCCTGGTCGGCCATGGCGATCATGTCTCTTTTTGCCGCTTGCTCAGCCAAGCTTTGAAGATTGAGTTGTTCCTTTGTCATTCGATTGCTGTTTTTTTTGTTGAAGACCGAATGGTAAAACTGTTGGCAGAGTTACCATTCGGAGCTGAAGTGCAGGCCTTGAAAGAAGCTAGAGACTAGCGATGCCTATGCGATCGGCTTGAAGCAGAGTTGCTTGGTTGTGGCATCAACTTCAACTTTCACTTTATCGCCAGGCTTAAACTGGCAAGACAGAATCGATTCTGCCAGCTGGTCTTCTAGCAGCTGTTGGATTTTACGCCGGAGCGGGCGAGCACCGTATACAGGGTCATAACCAACCGCAACGAGCAGATCGAGAGCGGCTTCGGTGAGCTCGACAGTGATTTGGTGCTTCTCTTGAAGCAGCTGATTCACTTCAGCAATCATAAGACCAGCAATTTGCTTAACCTCTGCTTTGGTAAGCTGAGAGAAAACAACTTGCTCGTCGATTCGATTGAGAAACTCAGGGCGAAAATAGGCCTTCGCCGCCTCAGCAACCTTCTCTTTGATTCGACCATGTTTGGCTGCTTCGATGTCACGCGGGTCACCAAATTCGAAGCCCAAGCCACCACCGTTGCCTTTGCTGATGGCGCCGGCACCGAGGTTACTCGTCATCACAATGATGGTGTTGCGGAAGTCGACTGTTCGACCTTCTGAGTCAGTGAGGCGACCATCCTCGAGAAGTTGCAGCAAGAGATTGAAAATGTCTGGGTGAGCTTTTTCAACCTCGTCGAAGAGCACCAGCGAGAAGGGCCGCCGACGCACAGCTTCAGTCAAAAGTCCGCCGTCGCCGAAACCGACATAGCCAGGAGGAGCGCCAATCAGCCTGGAGACCGAGTGTGACTCCATATATTCCGACATGTCGAAGCGAATGAGAGCATCGGCATCATTGAAGTAAACAGCAGTAAGAGCTTTGACCAACTCTGTCTTGCCAACTCCGGTTGGTCCAAGAAAGAGAAAACTGCCAACCGGCCGCTTGGGGTCTCTCACACCAGCGCGAGCTCGACGCACGGCTCGAGCCAGTTTTACCACTGCGTCATGCTGACCAATCACTCGTTGGTGCAGCGCTTCTTCCAGATTGATCAGACGAGTGAGGTCATCTTGCTGCAGTTCCGTCAGAGGAACACCAGTCCAAGCGCTGACCACAAGGGCTACTTCTTCGGCACCCATTAGACCAGACGCCTTCTCAGTGTCGCTAAGTGAAGCTCGAATAGAGTCTTCCTGGCTCTTCAGTGTTGCCGCAAGCTCGAAGTCTTGTGCTGCCACCGCCGCCATTTTTGCCTGCTTTACCTGCATCAGTTCCTTGTAAGCCACGCTGACTTTCTTTGTCGAGCGCAGGCGAGAGCTGGCTTCATCCATCAGGTCGATAGCCTTGTCGGGCAGATGACGGTCGCTGATGTAGCGATGGGAATGGGTCGCCGCTGCTACCAGCGCTTCATCACTGATTTCACGCTGGTGGTGCGCTTCGTATCTGGGACGCAGGCCTTTGAGGATGGCAATGGTTTCTTCGAGCGATGGCGGCTTGATCAGAATCGGTTGCAGACGACGCTCAAGAGCTTTGTCTTTCTCGATATGCTTGCGGTGTTCAGCAATTGTGGTGGCACCGATACAGCGAAGCTCACCGCGAGCCAGAGCCGGCTTGAAGATATTAGCTGCATCAGCGGCACCACCGGCAGCACCAGCACCTACGAGGGTGTGAATTTCGTCAATGAACAAGATGATGTTGCCGAGTTTTTTGCACTCGGCCATCACTGTTTTCAGGCGCTCCTCAAACTCGCCTCGATATTTGGTACCGGCAATAAGGCTGCCCATGCTCAGTTCGAAGACCTGTTTGCCCAAAAGAACATCGGGTACATTCCCTGAGACAATAAGCTGAGCCAGGCCTTCGACAATTGCTGTCTTACCTACACCAGGCTCACCGAGGAGCACTGGATTGTTCTTGCGCCGCCTTGCCAGAATCTGAATCATTCGTGTGATTTCAGCTTCACGGCCAATTGCTGGGTCTAGTTTGTTTTGCGCTGCCAGGTCAGTGAGGGAGCGACCGAAGTCAGTGAGAGACTTTGGCGTTCCTGATTCAGACTCTTGGTTTGCTGCTGCTTTTGCACCGCTTGCTACTGGTTGAGGCGGCTTATTGGGCCTATTCGGCTCATTGGGCTTGGCTGGTAAAGTTGAAGAGCGGGCAGTATCTTGAACTACCCTGGGGTTAACATGACAGCGGCGAAGAAGCACACAAGCACTCGAATTCGTCTTGCTAATAACAGCAAGCAGCAAGTGTGTAGTGTTCACTGCTGGCAGGTTTGCTCTCTTGGCCAGCTCACGAGCTTGATTAAAGGCTAGCTTCACTTCGTTGTCGTATGGCAGAGAAGCTTCTGGGACTGAAGAGGGGGTGGGCTCGGTCACTGCCGATTGCCCTGAGGGCCGAGAGCGATTGAGCTGGCTCTTAACGTCATCGAGCAGCAAGTGCAACTTTGCACCGGCGTTGGTCAGTACCTTATGGCCTGGACCTTCGGGTGTCATGAGGATACCCAAGAGAATATATTCTGTGCCGACAAACTGCCGTTTGTGCTCGACAGCCTGAAGCTGAGCGTTCCAAACAGCAGTTGCGGCTGCATCGTCGAAATTAGCCGTGAGATTTTGGTCCATGGTAGTTTTACTTCAGAGCGGTGATTTCGAGGCGCGCAGCGAGATTGTTTCTATTGACGCGGGTAGCCTTCCAGTTACGCTCGGCGAGGGCTGCGATGACTTCATCGACTTGCTTTTCGCTCAGGGTGATACTGGTGCTGTCGAAGTAAACCCAGGCTGTGCGACCTTTGATGTAGGTAGTTTGAATTTGCTTCAGACAATGTTGCAGGAAGTGAATTTGTTTTCCCAGGCGTGCGGCGGTCTGCCGCTTTTCAAGAAGTCCTTGCGGTGTGGGCAAGTCGACATACTGGAGCAGTTCGTTGGGGTGGGCATTGGGGCTGGCAGAGTGCGAACTTGAGGCAGGACTAGAATCTGAGCTGTGATCTGGGCTGGGATTGAAATCGGAGTTGAAATTAGTCATGGTCTTACGCGGGGTTCTAAGGGTTTGATGATCCGTGATTGGCAGAGGAGTCGGTGGCGCGCTTGCAGTTCAGTTAAAACTGTGTTGGCACCTCCAATCAGATTAGACTTAGGCTTGAAGCTAGTGCTGTGTAGCTGCTGTGGAATAGTTCCTGATAAAGAGAAATGGAAAGATAGAGACAAACTAGACGATCGCGTTAGCAGTAAGATAGTTGTTGCTTTCATGACTGGCTTAAAAGCTAATTAGCTAGGCGTGTCTGTGGTTCTCGAATTATTTATCATTAGGCGTTGAAACCGTGCTACATGGGCAATCGTAGTCAATTCGAACTGAGATTTTCGAGTTCACTACGGCGCTTGCCGCCATGCAGCTAGGCTACTTTGGGGTGCCTAAAACCAGCAAAACTGGTCTCTGTATGAAGGCCAAGAGCGAAGCCCAGTTTTCTTTATGCCAGGTAGCTTAGCGCAAGAAAATCAAAGCAATTAGATATGGAATCGACACAAAGATTCGGTTAGTTTGAACTTGCGAGTAAGGAGAATTCAAAGTGAGACTTGAACAGCACGTACCCGAAACAAGACCGGAATCTGTTCAAGAACTCAACTCAGAGAGCATTTTTTCGTTAGCTTCAATAAGCGACTTAAGGGCCATTGGTCGCACTTCCGAAAAAGCAGAATTACCAGAATTTGGTAACCTCACCCTGGGTGATACTAAGGCTGATATTCAGCAGTTAACTGGCAAGTACAATGCAGTCAATCCTGATACTGAAGCACAAGATCGTTTTCAAGCCAGGCTCACTGAGTTATCAAAAACAGATCACGGCAAGGAATTGATTGAAACCTTAAATGAAGCAAGTTCGAAGCCTCCGGCTGAGGCTGGCAAAATTTTAGCCGGAGCCTTAGTTAATGAATTGGCAGAAAAATACAAGGGCCGCACCGTAAACTTTGACGAGTCAAAAACTGCGTTTGGTGCTTTAGCCAGTATGGCAGTGATCATTGGCCAAAACGATGATTCGTCTGGTGGCGCCAAAGAAATTTTCGTGAACTCATTCAATCAAGAGATAAGTAAACGCTTCGTGCGCGATGAAGCAGCAACTAGCGGCACTGCAACTGATTCTCAGGGTAAGTCATATCAAGCCAGCCCAATGATGGTGCTATATAAAGAACCAGGTCGGCCACCTGGAATGATTGCAGCTCGAGAAAATGAAATCATTGATGTTCTAAATTTTGAAGAGCGCTAGATAAGTCGATTAATTCAGCTTGAATTTCCTTTTCGAGTTCTCTAACTGAGTCGTTAATGGAGAAATGTATTAGTAAATTTCTTGCCGCTTTGAGCCGGATATGGAATCGACACAAAGGTGCTGTCATCATTCGATCATAGTTAGAGTTTGTGAATTCTGACTGAGTCCTCCGATAAATATTGAATTTTTCTTCGAGCAAGTTTTGTCATCGAATTGTTTTTCGATGCCGTTTTTTAGTTTCCCCATTACAGAGGTTCAGGGCAGTTATGAACTATGCAGAAACAGTAAATTACTTAAATTCGCTATCTGAACAACAGAACCTTGCTGGTCAGGTAATCATGAAACGGCAGGCCGTAGTTGAGATACTCAATCGACTAGGCAATCCTCATTTAGGACGAAAGACAGTACATATAACAGGCTCAAAGGGAAAGGGCAGTACCTCGAGTTTGATAGCCTCAATTTTGACTGCCAATGGATATTCCAGTGCTCTGTTCACTAGCCCACATCTGCATTGCCTGGCTGAGCGAATTTGCTTAAACATGAAGAAGGTCACTGACGAAGAGTTTACCGATACCCTTGCTCAAGTGTATGACGCTGTAGAAGTTGAGAATCACGGTAAATATGGCTTAGTTAGCACCTTTGGTGCATTGACAGCTATGTATTTTCAACTCGCTCGAAAGCACAATGTTGACTGGCAAGTTGTAGAAGCCGGACTAGGCGGTGCCACTGATG
Source organism: Flavobacterium psychrophilum (assembly GCA_943367505.1). Classification (GTDB taxonomy): domain Bacteria; phylum Cyanobacteriota; class Vampirovibrionia; order Obscuribacterales; family Obscuribacteraceae. Next base: position 8,608 of record CALRJJ020000089.1, read on the forward strand.
GCACAAATGTATTTGACCAGACAGATATTGTTGTAGTAACTGCTATTAGCCTTGAACACACTGAAATTCTAGGAAAGACTACGAGAGAAATAGCCGAGAACAAAGCTGGCCTGATAAAAGCAGGTTCTACAGTCATAGTAGCGGAACAGACCGAACCAGAGATTCTTGAGATTCTCAAGAACCGCTGCAAAGACATGGGCGCAACTTTAATTGATGTTGTTCATGAGTATAAAGTTACTAGTGTGATAGCTGAGGGCAATTTCCAAACTTTTGAAGTAGAGAATCAAGGTCGCAGCCGCACTTTCACAATTTCGATGATGGGTAGGCATCAAGTGTCAAACGCTACTGCGGCGATTGCTGCGATTGATGCCATAAGCAGATTGGGAGAGCCAATTGCAGAGGAGGCTCTAAGGGATGGCCTAAAGTCTGTGAGTGTGCCAGGGCGGCTTGAAATCGTTCCTGCTGAGAATCGTACAGTTATTGACGGTGCCCACAATGGAGAATCTATGCGCATGCTTGTAGCGGCTCTCAAGAAGCACTTTGTCTATGACAATCTAATTTGTATTGTTGGTGCGAACTCAGACAAAAATATAACTGAGATGCTATCGGCTCTTGAAGGCAGCGCCAATCAATTGATTGTTAGCAAATCTCAGTTTGTTAAAGCTATGAGCCCGCAAATTATTGAGGAAATCGCTGTGGGAAAAGGCTTTGAAGTTTGTACGACAGACTCTACTCGCGAAGCATTGCGCCAGGCGTATAAACTTTGCGACAAGAATGATCTTGTTTGTGTCACAGGCTCTCTCTATCTTGTTGCAGAAGCTAGAGAACTACTTGTCGGTAAAGATAACTGGTCGCTTGCCGCGGCGGGTGCTTAGTCTGTTATTCGGTACATGGGTTGCTCGATAGATATGGAATCGACCCAAATTGTTTGTAATCATGTCTAAGTTGAGGGCAATATTGAGGGAGCTAACATGCCGAAGACTGGTGCTGATAGAGATGTGAACCCTTTGGCTATTGCTAAGGAGAAATGCGACATAGAAGTGCGATTCTATCCATACCTTATGGATGATCGCCGGCTAGGAGTCTCAGAATCTGGCATAGGTCTAGTGGTAGAGGGTGCTTTGGCCCTGCCAGGTGATATTTATTCCTTTCATAAGGCAAAACAGGCTTGTGTTCAGACCAAGCTCAAAGAACTGAAGAGGCCTGAATCTTTACATTTGCCCCCTTTGGTACTTGAAAATGAACTGAAATTGAGAAAGTGAAATTAGGCAACGCTGAGCAGCGTCAGTAATTATTGTAAGGAGAGAAAAGGAAATGTTTGACTCACTAAGTTCTTCTGACAGTGTTGTTCAAGAAGGTCAAGTTCAGAATCCAGTTCACGATCCTTTGGAGCTATTGGCTGCAGGCAGGTCGAGTCAATGCAGCGTAGAGTCTCCAATAAGCCTGCCGGAAGGATTTACTCCGTTAGAGAAGTTAGTCTTGGTGGCAGAAGTCAATGTCCCTGCCGGAAAAGTCACAGTACTTGATCCAGTGCCGCCAGCAAAAGAAAACTTGTGGGCTGGTCAAACCAAAGGTGTGTCACCAGGGGCAGTGCGAAGCCCAAGCTCGTACGAAACTGGTGCCCGGGTGAAAGGAATATGACCTAAAGAACTTTAGGCAAAAAATGGTCGGCCAAATCGGGTAAGCACACCCTTAATTAGTGCTATCTACAAAGGATAAAATTTATGAGCAATTTCGAGCAAGATGAAATCGCTAGAAGCGCAGAGCGCAGAGAAAGTGACGTACCAAATTTAGCTGACACATTGCACTTGCTGGATGGCGCTCATACTAATGTTGTCTTTAACCATAAGTCAGAAACGACAGTTGAAATGACTTCAAATAATGAGCTTTTGGCACAACTTGCGGACACGTCGACGCCTCATGATGGGCAACGCAGAAGTCTAAGCGGACTACCAATGACCGAAGGAGGCCAACCAGCTGAGCCGCAGACTTATGAACAGATGGATGCCAGGATGAAAGCGGCACTTAGGTATTGGGCTGATCTGATCCCGCCGTCTTAAATGTGCAGATGAGCTTATTCTCCTACTTAAGCCTGCCCTGAGCAGTGGCATCACTGAGATAGGCTCTAAATCTCGTCGTATCATATTAGTAGACTGGTCTAATAAATTTACGCTTTTTCAAAGAGAAGAGGGATGGGCACCATCTCAGCCGAAGCTGAAACGAATGCCCATGAGTCTCTAAGCCACTGTTACAGCTTCATGCCTTTGGCCCTTGGGCCTCAGCGAACAACAACTGCTGAGCTTCCAACACCAGGCTGCGCACCAGTTCCTGACGTAGGCCTCGATGGGCAGCGAAAAACTGCTCCACCGTCATCACGTGCTTCTTCATGCCAGCAGGCACGGGGCCGTGCTCGACCACCAGGGCGGCCATGATCACCATGTAGGTCAGATCTTCTGGCGCGCTGCCATACCGATCCGACTGAAT
>CALRJJ020000090.1:0-11043 GCA_943367505.1 Flavobacterium psychrophilum
GAGCTCAGCGAAGAAGAAATTGAGGCAGAAAAAGCCTACGCCGAGCACCAGGCCAAACTCCAAGCCCTGCTCAAAGAAGTAAAAACGCCCTTTGGCAACCAGTCAGAAGTGGAAGAACAAAAGGCCGACCCAACCGCCCCCATGACATTACCGGCCACAGCCCGACAACGCAGCCTGGGCCGCAGCCTCAGCGACCGCTTATTGGCTTCAAGACTATACCTGCCCGGCAGGCTTGTCATAGGACACCCCGCCGAATTCACCATAAAAGGCCGCCCCGGCCACTGGGTGGCCCTAGCCATGGCCGACCGCGACAGTGGAGCAAAGCCAATTAATGGCCACACAATTAGACTCGGACCAGACAGAAAAGTCATAGCCCTTGGCAAGATTCCTGAATCAGGCGTATTGCCCTTGAAAATTTATGCGCCTGTAGCTGGCGACCTGATTGGCCAAAACTTATATTTTGAAGCGGCCATTTGGAACGAGAACGACCTCAGTCATGTTGAGTTTGCCCAAACAATTACTTCCGAGACCCAAACCAACGGCAGCAGCACCACTACAAATGCAGTGCTTGTGGCGGCCGAAGGAGACCACAAGCGCGGTGTAAGAATCGTGCCAGACTCAGCAGTGCCCATGTATCAACGCGCCAACATGGGCGGAGTGACCTTAGACTCCGGCAAACCTTAGCAATGGAAACCCCAATGAAGATCCTGCTTATTCCCCTCGATGATCGTCCGGTCACCTTTAGCTATCCGCAACTTTTGGCCAAGCTCGGTGGTGCTGAAGCAATTGTGCCACCGCGCACTATGATGGGCTCCCTCAGTCGCGGCGCGCAAATTGATGAGCTATTTAGTTTTTGCGAGGGCTGCCTCAGCCGCAACGAAGTAGACGCAGTAGTAGTTTGTCTTGATAGTTTGCTCTACGGCGGCCTAATTACATCGCGCCGCAGCACCGAGCAAGTGAAGACCATCCAGGCTAGGCTCGATCGCCTGAAAAAATGGAAAGAGCTGAGCAATAAACCCATAACTATTTACGCGCAATCAAGCATCATGCGCATCTCAGACAACTACGATAATACCGAAGAAAAAGAATACTGGTCGCGCTTTGGACGCGAATTATTTGAATGGTCGGCTTGTTTGCACCGACTTGCTAGCGGTGAGAAACTTGCCCCCGGCCTACTCGAATCGCTCGAGCGCCGCATCCCAGGAGACATTCGCCAAGACTATCTCGACACTCGCTTCCGCAATTTCACCATCAATATGACAGTGCTAAAATCGATGGAAGATGGCTTAATTGATCACCTGGTATTTTCGCAAGATGACTCTGGTGCCTGGGGTCTAAATGTCGGCGAAAGGGATCGACTAATAAGCGTCAGTCAGCAAATGTCGCTACAAAATAAAGTGAACATCTATGCTGGCGCCGACGAAGTAATGTGCACCCTGCTGGGCCGCCTGCTAATGGCCGAGAACAAGCCCTCGCTTCAGTTACAATTCAGCCCAGAAAACTGTAGCACTGTGGCCAGTCGATACGAAGGACAAGATATTGGCACCACTGTTCAAGCTCAAATCAAAGCTATCGGACTAAATATTAGTGATAGCTCAAACGCTTTGACAATGATTGTCCACGGCCCCAGCGAACGGCAGGGCGACCACATAACTCTACCCGGCTTGCCAGACTTTAGTCACATAGACAGCTCAAAGGCAGCCGCTAACACAATCAATTTAATTGAATCAGCCCCAGGCTTCGTCATTCTTTGCGATGTGGTTTATGCCAACGGCGGCGATCCAATATTAATGGAACAGCTAATCAAACGACCTGAGCTTCTCAAAAAAATATGCTCTTACGCTGGCTGGAACACCACCGGTAATACCATTGGCAGCGCCCTGGGCACTGCGGTTTGCACAATTGCCGGCATGGAGATTAACAACAAAGCCGTCAGCGACAGCCAGAAACGCAGCCTATTTACCAGGCTAGTTGACGACTGGGCCTATCAGACCAAAGTGCGCAAAGAACTACAAGGAGAGCCATCCACACAGAAGCTGGCCGAATTGATTTCGCCATACATAAAAACAGTAAGTGCCGCCTTGGGCTTTGAACCAAGTGTCAGACTTTCTTTTCCCTGGCGGCGAACATTTGAAATCGAAATTGGATTTGAAGGGGGCTAGTACGGAATGGCCAGAATTTTGCCTAACAAAATTTTTGACAAAAAACTGTTGACCACCCTTGCAGCAGTTAGCCTTCTTGCTGGCCTTTTAACGCCGCTCTCTTTCCCCCAAGCAGCTGAGGCCGTCGAGACCTGGGAAAAGCTCGACAAAAGAATGAAAGGCCAGGTTGTCCAGCTCAGTGTCGGTCTCAAGATGAAGATCAAAGACAGCCTCTGGGCCTCACTTGCTGATGTCTCCCCCAAGTATCGTTATCCGGTTTTCAGTGCCTCGGCTCGCGACCCGGGCTATCGAGTAGTGTCTTATGGCTCGGCATTTCCGGTTAAAACAATTGCTGGCGACAAATCAAAAGCCTATTTTCTCACTAACGAACACGTAGTCGTCGGAGCCGATGAAATCATCAAAGAAAGCCAACGCTTCTATGCTGGCATGCGTCTTTACTGCGAGCAAACAGCAGCAGGACGAGATGTAGATGGTCGCTTCCGTGAGATCTTGCAAATAATCAATTTGAGTACAAAAACCAGTCGCTCCACGGCAGAGTTGAGCACCTATCAGGCAACGGCTGATGCTATTTGGGATACATATGAGACCTATTTATCCAAGAAAGCTGACCCAACTAGAGCGCTATTCAACCGCTATTTGAGCCAGGTTTCAGTAACTAGCGAAGTCGGCTATTTCTTGCATGCCGCTGGCCCAGTATCGCAACCACCTATGGTGGCAAAGCTCTTCAAAGTAGCAAAAGCTGATAAAGATCCCGATATTGCTATTTTGACAGTGGAGAAATCGACCATAGCTCCAATGGAGTTTGATACCATCGCCGCCAGCGAAGGACAAGAAATTCAAGTTATTGGCTATCCCGAGGCCTCCGACCAATTAGATTCTGACTCGGCCAATTATTATGCACCGACCTTCACCAGCGGTCGCATCAGCCGCTTGGCACCACGAATGCTGCAGGTAGACGCGCCGATCACCAATGGTAATAGTGGTGGGCCCGTAGTAAGCCTGCGCGGAAAAGTACTGGGAGTTGTGGCAAAACGCGCCCGCACCGAACGCGGACAAGAGCTAAACACTTTTGGCGGAGCAATGACAGTGCAGTCGATCAAGAACTTTGCCCCTGATCTTTTTGGTACTGCTCCCTAGAAAGCAGTAGAACGCCCTAAAAAGCTAGGGCTTCTTCTTCAAGAAGTCCATGTCCGATTCGCCATCCATGCTGTCATCCATTAAAAGCTGCATCTCCGACTTCACCGGTCTATAACCAACGGGCGGATCAAAGAACGATGCTGGTTTCTTAGTTGACGTTACCTTGAGAGTCTCATAGGCAGTATCCATCAGACTATAAGAACCAGCCTTGAGCACTTGAAACTTCAGAACCATGCCTTCTTTGACGTCAACTTTGACCAGGTTTTTCATCACCTGGGTTAACTCTTGCGGGGCTGGAAATTTCTCGGCGATCCAGACGACACCAGCCTTGTATGGCTTATGGGGCTCACCTTTATTGAAAGGTGCCACGGGGGTGCGAATAAGCTCGGCTTTGCGACAGTTATAACCAGCGATTTTCTCGTGCTTACCAGTCTCTTTTAACTTCAGGTCGTCTTTCTTGTGCGCTTTCTTTTGCGTCTTCAACTCAAAGAAGCCATTCTTCCATGTTTCATGATCACGCACCAAAACTGTCTTGGCCTCAGGGTTAAAGCAATAGCTGTTCCATTTAGGAGCAGAAGCCAACCAACAAATACCAAGTTTGTCGAGAGTAAATTTGAGCTGCTGCTTACCAACAACCATATTCATTGGACCAGTCTGAATGGCGTTTTGTTCAAGCACAATGACATCAACTAGAGGACGCGTATCAGCCGCGTGAGCGGCGATAGCACCGCCGAAGAAGCCCCCTAGAGCTAGAGCAACACTAAAAAGGGCGATTTTGAAGCCAACCACTTTTGCTTGCAAAAATTCGTTTCTTGTTCTCATCTTGGTAATTCCATGGGTGGTGGCTCAAACGACCAGAGTGTAAAAATATGCTTGTCAGGCTTATCGGCAGCTTCTTGAATAATTTTGACCAGTTCCGGCAACGATTTTACAGGCTGATCGCTCATGACTTCTACCTTGTCTTCATCGCGCTTGGTGGCAATTATGGCTTTGCTCTCAGTCAACTTGTCATCATACACAATACAAGCGGGAGGATCTTTAGCATCTTGTAGATGGGCAAAAATCACCCCAGGTAGTGAACGCAACTTCAACTCAATAACAGGAATACGGCAGCCACACTTAATGTTGCTAAAGAGCACTCGCAAAATATGCAAAGAACTTGGGGTGGCATTACTGCTCAAAATCTGACCGGCATAACTTAAAGTCTGGGTGAAAATTTCTTTGTGTCCACGTGGCTGAGGCTTGCCACCTACTAATTGCACACCAACATATTGTTTGACCAGTCGATTAGCTTCGTCGAGATCATTTGCCGCAGCACGATTGCCCACTAGAGCAAGTACCGACGCTCCACTAGCGCCCGAGTAGTTAATGGCCTGCAGATAAGCTTTAGCAGCCAAATCGAGTTGACCACTGGCTTCAAGATTGCGTCCCAACTGATAAAAGAACTGATCAGCGCCAATAAAATTACGCTCGCAAATAGCCTCGAGACTGGTTAACTCCTGCCCGTTCAACTTTGCTGCGGGCAAAGCCAGGGCAAGAGCAATTGACTGGTCTAACAGCTTATCTGTCATGGTCGTGGGCAAAAGTTCTCCCACGACTTTCAAATTGTTAGCAGCAAGGGCCGACTTGAGCCGACCTAATTTGACCAGGTAATCATCGGGCTTGAGCTTGAGAGCAATGCCAAAACAATTCTCAGCCTCTTGGTTCATTCGCAAAACCAGATAGGTAGAGCCCAGGGCAAACCATTTCTCAACAGTATCATTTGCTGTTTGACAAGCAAGCTTCAATTCGCGCTCAGCGATGACACGACCATCGGTGCCATCAACTGCTAGGCACTGAGCAATGCCAAGATGGGCACGCCAATCGCTAGGGTCGACAGCTAAAGCAGCGCGGTATTTCTCAATGGCATTGGCGCGCTCGCCGTTTCGCTGCAACAGCGAACCAAGATTTGAGTTAGCAACAGCGTTGCGTCCATTAATCTTGACAGCAGCACGAGCTGCGGCCAGAGGATAGATCAAAGGCTTTGTCTTGAAGAGCAAAACCGATTGATAAAGATGGTAGAGAAAACTATCAGCCGAGATTTTCTGGGCCTCTTTGGCCGCATTCAAAGCCGTCAGGGCTTCTTCGAACTTACCATCGCGATAGAGCAAAGCCACCTGATTGAAAAGCAATTTTGCATCCAGGCTTTCCACCGGCGCAGCTGCCGCACTTTTCTTAGAGGCCGCGTTGGTAGTGGCAGAGTATGCCGCCAAGGGGAAAGAAGAGAGCGAAACAACAACGCTCAAAGCGACTAAAGACTGTAATTGCTTGCCCACAGGTTACCAATAGTAAGGCCATAACTAGCCGCAGTTTAGCGCATAAGGCCTAAACTCGCACACTGCTAAGGTCGCTTAATTAGTACTGCTGCTCAGAAAGATAGGCTGATTGCAGTGCCTTGTAGGCAATAAAGCCATAAACGAGGAAGAGCACAAAGAAGCCAACGAAATAGAATTTGAAGCCAAATCTCAATATTGGTCGCACCAACATGTCGATAAAAATTAAACCGGTTGCCGCGCCCATAATTTTGCCTCGACTGGCTTTAATTCGCTACCCCAAACATTAAATGATGAGGGACGGCAATATCGTATCGCGTGCGACCGCCACTTGTTGCGATAAAAGAGATTAAATCTAGCCCTTGACAATGCCCTTCTGAAAAACATCGCAAGACCGACTAAAATCATTAGCGCAACCAGCATTTTATTGATTGGAGTAGTCGATGTCAGGAAGATTGATCAACAGTTTCAAAACAGTCATGGCCCTGTCGTTAGCCCTTGGCTCAATGGCTGGCTGCGCCAGTATTGATGCTCCAAGCAAGAGTACAGGTAGCAATAGTACAAGTAGCACAACAACTACTACTTCAACGACAACTAGCTCCACTTCTGACTCACCGATACAGAAATGCGATAGTCAATCACCAGGGCCATACAAAACAATCACCGTCAATGGTGCCGAAATGCGCCAGGGTCGCTATCAAGTTGGTAAGCCCGGGGGCAAGCTAGTGCGTTCTATCGTGGCCTCCAACCCTGCGACGTTCAATTATTGGGCTGCTGCCGATACCTCTTCAAGAGAAATGGCATCGCTAATGTATGCAGGCTTGCTCGATATCGATCCATACACGGGCGAAGTGACACCAGCTCTGGCTGAGAGTTTTACAGTTGATCCCGATGGTCTTACTTACACGACAAAATTGCGCAAAGGCTTGAAGTGGTCAGACGGCAAACCAATAACGGCCGAAGACGTGGCCTATACCTGGAACACCATTATCAAAGGTGGCTATGGCAATTCATCCCTGCGTGACGTCACCACAGTCGAGGGTAAATCACCAGTAGTAACAGTTGTAGATGAGCTCACCAATAAATTCGTCACCCCCGTGCCCTTTGCTCCCTTTGTCAGGGTCATGGGTCTGCCCATTGCACCAAAACATATTGTCGAACCGGTCATCAACAAGAAAGATGGACGCAAGCTCTTTAGCAATCTCTGGACAACCGAATCTAAACCGGAGAGCTTTGTCACCAGCGGCATGTTTACTCTTGAATCATATGTACCAAGCCAGCGAATTGTTTTCAAAAGAGCAAGCAATTATTACACCGTCAGCCCTGAGGGCAAACCCCTACCATACTTAGAGCGCATTACTTATTTGATAGTGCCTGAAGTAAATACCAACTTGCTTAAATTCAAGGGCAAAGAAATTGATATCACTCCTGTGCGCTGTCGCGACGCTGGCGATTTAGTGACGATGTCGAAAGAAGGCAACTTCAAACTCTACGACTTTGGACCTAGCCAGGGCAGTACTTTCATCATGTTCAATATGAACCAAAGAAAGAACCCCAAAACTGGCAAACCTTATGTAGATCCGATCAAATCGGCCTGGTTCAACGATGTTAATTTCCGCCAGGCAATTAGCCACGGCGTTGATCGCCAATCAATAGTTTCCAACTATTTCAAAGGCTTAGGCGACCCTACTTTCTCAGCCCAGGTGTCCACCAGCCCCTTCTACAACAGTGAACTGAAAGCCTACGGTCGAGACGTTAATGTCGCCAAAGACTTATTGAAAAAATCTGGCTTTAGCTGGGACAAAGACGGCAGTCTTATTGACAAAGCTGGCCACAAAGTCGAGTTCGATTTGCTCACCTCTGCCGGTGGCACATACTACGAATTCGTCGGCACCAACTTCACTAAAGATATGAAAGAACTTGGTATCAAAGTCAATTTTGCACCAATTGATTTCAATTTGCTCTCTGGCAAAATCAACTCATCTCTAGACTGGCAAGCAGCCCTCTTCTCTCTTAGCGGCGGCGATCCGCTAGAGCCTAACGACAGTGCCAACGTTTATAAGAGTGATAGTCGTTTGCATCTATTTGATCAACGGCTACCCGACGAAAAAGGCGAGATCAAAGTCAGTGACGCCAGACCTTGGGAAAAACAAATCGATCAGCTCTTAGACAAAGGTGCAATCACATTCGACAAGGCAGAAAGAAAGAAAATCTACAACGAAGTGCAACAGATTTTCTATGACCAAATGCCTTTCATCTATCTAGCCTCTCCTAGAACCATTGTCGGCGCTCGCAACACAATACAAAACTATGTGCCAACACCAATGTCACAGCCCGCAGCAGGCTTACACAACCTCGAAGAGATCTGGGTACAGTGAGATATAACAAAAGCCTTAAACTCTTCAGCTCATTTGCTGCACTGCTCTGCTCTGGAGTTCTGCTTAACAGCTGCATCGCCCCAGCACCAGTGAAAACCAGTGCCACCACAGCACAGCCCAATACGGCAGAGAAAGTCGAGCCATCGATCAATTCAACGGTGCACTACACTCCCAAGCAAGCTGAAGCAAGCAAACCCTTTCTTTTTCCCAATCCTGGCCCGTTCAAGCTTGTCGAAAAAGACGGAGTTGAATATTGGCAAGCACGGGGCGAAGTAGGAAAGTTTGGAGGCTCGCTCAAACTTGGTAGTTTTGGTGGGGGCCCCAAGACCTTCAACGCTTGGGACGCATCGGATGTTGAGAGCCATGGTATCGGCATGCTGCAGTTTGACTCACTGGTTGACTTTGACCCATGGACAGGCAAGGCTATTCCCAAATTAGCCAAGTCATACAAAGTTAGTGCCGATGGTCGCACCATCGACTTTGTTATGCGCAAGGGCTTGAAGTGGTCTGATGGTCATCCACTAACTGTGGACGACGTGGTCTTTACCTACGCCACGCTAATAGGCGATGGCTTTGGTGAGACCAGTTCACGCGATACTATATCTACCCCGGGCGACTATCCCAAAGTCGTCAAAGTAGACGAAGATACAGTGAGCTTTCGCTTTAAAAAGCCGTTCTCACCATTTCTTGCCAACTTGAATGCCACCATGGTGGCACCAAAACACATCATCGAACCGATTACCAAACGTTCAAAAGCTGAGTTTCACAATTTTTGGAATATCAATGCCGATCCCAAGACTTTTGTCGGCTCTGGCCCAATGATTGTTGAGCGCTACGTAGCTGGGCAGCGCCTGGAGTTTAAGCGCAACCCCAATTATTCATTCATTGATAAAGAAGGGCGTCAGTTGCCCTACTTAGACAAGATGGTGATTGGTATTGTGCCCGATCAAAACACCATGATCATCAAGTTTTTAGGTGACGAAATCGACTTGCTCGACAATCGCTCAGTCAGAGGAATTGACGCCGCCCTTCTAAAACAACGGGAATTAAGCGGCAATTTCACCATGTACAACCTCGGTCCAGACGACGGCACCATGTTCTTGATGTTCAATCTCTGCCAGCGCAAAGATCCCAAAACAGGCAAGCCCTATGTTGACCCGATCAAGCAAGCCTGGTTCAACAATGAGAAATTTAGATGGGCCATTAGTCATTCAGTCGACCGCAAACGTATTATCAACAACGTACAAAAAGGGGTAGGTTACCCACTTTCAACCAATGAAACTGAGGCCTCTCTCTATCTAAACAAAGATCTAAAGCAAATTGAATACGATCCAGCACTGGCAGCAAAGCTCTTAGCCGAAGCTGGCTTTGTAAAAAAAGGCGATGAACTTTTCGATGCCAAAGGCAATCGTGTTGAGTTTGATCTCATCACCAATTCAGGCAACACTGGCCGTGATGCCTGCTGCATCACCATCAAAGAAGAGTTGAAAAAACTTGGCATTAAAGTCAACTATCAACCAATTGAATTCAATACCATGACTAACCGTGTACATACCAGCCTGGACTGGCAAGCCATAGTAATGGGCCTCAGCGGTAGCAGATTTGAACCCTACGGCGGAGCCAATGTCTGGAAGTCTGATGGCCGCATGCACATGTTTGACACCCGTCTGCCAGACAAAAATGGCCTGGTAAAAGCACCAGATGCCAGACCATGGGAAAAAGAAATAGACAAATTGCTCGATACTGCTGCCGGTACCATGGATGAGAAAACAAGAATCGACTGTTACAACCGTTTTCAGAAGATTGCTTATGACCAACAGCCATTTATCTATATCTACACCAACATGGTATTGACGGCTGCACACAACAAACTGGGCAACTACAAGCCTTCACCTTATGGCATTTATTACACGCCCAAGGGAACATTGCACAACATCGAAGAGATCTATATAAAGGGAGCCAAGCACTAGTGTCGACACCTGTCTACATCTTCAAGCGAATATTGCAGGCCTTGCCTCTACTCTTCTTGATTTCACTCATGGCCTTCACCATGCTCAAGTTGTCGCCCATTGACCCACTGGCAGCCATGCGCGCCAACCCATCGGTCTCGCAAGCGGCGATTCAAGCCGAAGAAGAAAGACTAGGCTTAAACAAGCCAGCCCCTGTGCAATATGCCATCTGGCTGACAAGCACACTACAGGGCAACCTTGGTGTCTCTACTACCGGTGGCTCTGTGGCCATTAGACTAATGCAACATGCGGGTAACACACTTTTGCTCAATGTCGTTACTCTCTTCTTCACCTGGTTGGTTGCACTGCCAGCAGGCGTTTACGCTGCGGTGCATCGGGGCAAATTCCTCGACAAATTATTTGGCTTAATCACAGCCATCGGCATGTCGATGCCGACATTTTTACTGGCCTTCCTTTTCTTGATGTTTGCCCTGGCCACGCACTGGCTGCCCATTGGCGGTATGACCAGCTCTGATTTTGCTGAGCGCGACACAATCAGTCAAATACTCGATATTGCCTACCACCTGATTATTCCAGTTTGCGTCCTCACCTTTGTTTCGCTAGCCGGCATTCAAAGACAAGTGCGCAGTAACCTCTTAGACGTACTGCGAGCTGACTATGTACGCAGCGCTCGAGCTAAAGGCCTGAGCGAAGAAGTCGTGATTTACAAACATGCCTTACGCAATGCCATTAATCCGCTGATTACACTTTTAGGTTTTGAGTTTGCCGGCCTCCTTAGTGGTGCCGCTCTAACCGAAATGGTACTAGCCTATCCGGGCCTTGGCCGATTGACCTTAGAAGGGGTCTTGACCAAAGACATGAACCTGGTAATGGCCTCGATTATGCTCGGAGCCGTCATGCTGATCACTGGCAATCTTGTGGCCGACTTGCTACTGAAATTTACCGACCCTCGTATCACTGTTGAATAACTTCGATTTAGAAAAAGGAACCATATAGTGGTATCGTCAGCAGCCCCGCAAGTATCAACCCCGGCCAGAGTAAAAGCCGATCTCAAACATACGATTTTAAGTCGCATGTGGAAAGA
>CALRJJ020000091.1:0-10981 GCA_943367505.1 Flavobacterium psychrophilum
AAAGAGAGAAACAATACCAACCAATATATTTTTTCTCTTTACCGAATTATAACTAGATACGGTGACACTATCAGATATTGGCACTATCGGCCTCGGCGCAGCACGCACTCTATTCAAATAAACTGGCAAGACTTCTTCACCACGCTGCACTTTCTCTAAATCAGCTCGTACCTCAGCCATCCGTTGATATCGTTCGACCGGATTCTTGCGCAATAGTTTTGCCACCACAATTTCAATAGAATCTGGAAATACTCCCGGGCCGACGACACTGGCAAGCGACGGTGCCGACGCGTCTAGATGACCAGCAACAATCGCCGCAACCGAATTTCCAGCAAACGGGGGCTGCCCAGTCAGGCACTCAAACATGGTGCAACCTACCGAATAAATATCAGAGCGACCATCCACCACCCCACCAGAACACTGCTCAGGGCTCATATAAAATGGACTGCCGAAAACATCACCCGCAAGGGTAAGGCTTTGCTTGAACCGGTCGCGCTGTGAAAGTTTCGCCAAACCGAAGTCGAGAATCTTTACCACCACACGATCACTCACATCAGTGGTCAACATTATGTTGCCCGGCTTGAGATCGCGGTGAATGACACCACTTCGATTGGCATACTCAACACCATCGCAAACCTGAAGAAAGACCTCAATCACACTCTCCAATTTCATTCTCGTTCGCTCCGACAATATGTCAGCAAGACTCTGACCAGAGACGAATTCCATAGCATAGTAAGGCAAACACTCAACGTGAATACCCAGGTCGGTAACTTGCACGATATTCTGATGATTGAGTTTGGAAATCACTTGGGCTTCCTGCTTAAAGCGCTGCCAAGCCTCCTTAGTCACTTGTTCAGGTGGAATTACCTTAAGGGCACATCGTTTGTCTAGGCGCTGATGAAGAGCCAGATAGACTTCCCCCATCCCGCCGCGACCGATGGGCCTAATAATGCGATAGTTGCCACCGACAATAGCGCCTGTTTTCAATCCGATCAGATGAGTCTTACCGTCCGCATCAAGACGTGCTTGCTCAAAAACACTACCAGCACCGTCTTCATCCAATGCCGATTGCTGCAAAAGCCTAAACCTCTTCGACATACTATTATCGTCAAGGCCAGCTTCTACTTCGCACTTGCAGCGAATGTCCTGAAAGAGAAATCCACTAATAGAACCTTCTTGGCCGTCATGACCAAAGGCGAGTCCACATTTGCGGCAAAAATCATTACTATCTACCGCATTGCCAACTTTGAGCGCTTGGCCGCTCTTACAACGACAATAGAAGCTCTGAAAAAAATATCCAGTAAGTGAGCCAATCTTAGACTCGACTGCAACACGTTTACCACATTTGCTGCAGGTCTTAAACTGATCGTCGGCCTTGCCTGGTCTTTGAGCTGACATATCATCGGCCCTTCAAATATGCATCAACAACACTTTCATTATCGAGTTTGATAATCATCCACCTGAAGCCATCAATTCCACTAACATCGTAGCCAAGCTGGTTTGGTGGCACTGTCATTTGACTTGCAGCTGAGCCCAAATTCTCCACCAAATCAAGTCTACTGCGGCCAATTAGAGCCTTACCAGCCACAAGGTCTGCGGCCCCTAGGCAGCGCTTAGACGGAGAAGCGTTTCTCCAAGAATCGAAAATCGCGTTTGCTTTAGCGCGTTGCTCAGGGGATGGCGCAGCGAGCGCGCGACCCTCTCCACCGCTCCATGTTAGTACCTGATCACTTTTCTTTATTTCATTGTCAATATTAGGCTGGAATATGATCTGAGAGGCAAAGTAAGCAACAACAATGAGAATAGGTATGCCGATGGCAAGGCAAGTAACTGTCAACGAGCGTTCGATATTCGTCAAAAAGATAATTCTATTAGTTTTTGACATGGGAGGAACTTCTCATTGCTTGTGTTTGAGTGAGTTATACACTTTTGCGCGGCCATCATATAAAGTAGCGGCCATTCGCTCTTTCCTCTCAGGCATATTTTCAATAGTCTTGCTCAACAAATGCTTCGGAGCATATTGAGCCAAGCATTTTTCGGCCGAAGCATAATCGGCGAGAGCCTTCTGGTGCTGACCGAGCTGCTCAAACATCGCCGCTCTATTAGTAAAAGAACGAGGGTCGTTGGGTGCTTTGAGCAAACAAGTCTCATAATCGGCCAAAGCTTCCTTATAGCGCCCCGCTCTTCGATAAGCGTCGCCGCGTAGCAGATAAATTGAGGCATCTGGATAGCCGCGGCTCAACTTTATAGACTTATCGAAGTCAGAGAGGGCTCGCTCTAAACTGCCCATTTTGCTGCAAGTTTCACCTCTGCGACAATAGGCAGATGAATAGTCTGGATCGTTGGACAAAGTAGCGGAATAATCGGCAAGAGCTTTCTCGTATTCCTTGTTCTCACTGTATGCGACTGCTCGACAAAGTAGATAGAAATTAATCGGGCGATACACCCAACCGGTTTTTTCTTTGCTCTTTTTCTCTTTCTCTTTCTCTTTCTCCTTACACAGCTCGATTGCCTTGCTGTAATCAGCAATTGCTGAGGGATATTCACGCAAATCTTGTTTGTACATATATCCACGTTGCGAATAAGTATAGGAAACACTTGGTTCTAAATTAATTGATTTTGCAAACAGCGCAATAGCCTGGGGAAACTCGCGAGTCTTACATTTCAAGACAGCTTCATGTGTCAATATCCTGGCAATCTGGCTATTTTTCTTCTCGCTAGCCGGCAGGGCTCTATCCAGCAAAAGCAACCTCTCGTAAGTTTCGAAAGCTTTGTCGTAGACCTGAAATTTTTCATAGAACTGTGCGAGAGCTTGCAGAGAATCATGTAACTCAGCTTTATCAACGGAGCTATCATTCTTCTCGGCGGAAGCTAGCTCTTCGTTGTGTGCCGCCAACGCCAGGTCGTATTTACCCTGGTTTTCTAAGGCCCACCGCAGTCGCGCCTTACTATGGGCTAGCAGAGCCTTACATTGCTTGCTCTTGGGTAGTGATTTGATTATTCGCCGCTCTAAATCTTCGACAATGGACAACTTTCCGAAGCCGCCCTCTTCCAAAGATTGAATCGAAATTATCGAACAGGTCAGAGCTGAGTTCTCGCCCACAGCATCAGACATTTCGCCCACAGCCGTGTCAAAACTACGATGCATCTTGTCATAGTTGTTGGCGCGAGTTGCCTGGAAAGCATCTACCATTGCCAATTCAGCCTGATACAAGTGGGTTAGCTTCTGCTCGTCAAAAGCAATTGACAGCGCGTCTGTTAAGGCCATTACAGGAAACGTGCTGTCGGATTGACTGACTTTGTTATAGGCAGCGGTTGCCAGGGCGCCAATTACACTAAAAACTACAAACAAAATGCCAAGCACAATTATGATTACGCCCTTGGTTGATTTAAAAAAGGACTTCGTCAGTTTCATTAATTACCATCAGCGTTGACGATTTGAATCGAACCAGGCTCTAGCATTATGCCACTATCCGACCTAATGACACCAACCAATTGAAGCAAACTGTCGCTGTGGCTTAGGGCTGCTGCGTAATTTCCTCTGTAGAGATCAATATCAATTAGGCGATTCAAAGCCGCCATACACGTCGTTAAATCTGTGGACCTACCTAAACTTCCATTTGAACGACGATAAAGAACAATCAAAAACAGGTTAATTAATAACGGCGTGATTAGGCCCAGACGAGAACAAAGCGGTGGAACAGCTACCGAAGCCATGAGAATTACGATTGAAGTGGCGTCGAGAAAGCCCTTGCGCGGCGCAATCAGTGTGGCTGTATTCTTGAATGTCTTTGCTAGCTCTGCATCACCACATTGAGCGGCCATGTATG
This sequence comes from Flavobacterium psychrophilum, assembly GCA_943367505.1. Classification (GTDB taxonomy): domain Bacteria; phylum Cyanobacteriota; class Vampirovibrionia; order Obscuribacterales; family Obscuribacteraceae. Next base: position 3,831 of record CALRJJ020000091.1, read on the forward strand.
GAAGCAAACTGGAACTGTTTCCACTCATGGCTATAAATGCTTCGGGATAACGAGAAATCAACTCTGATGCTTGGACTATGTATGGCAGGCAACTAGAAGGCTTCTCGGTGTCAAATTTGATTATTGCCATTTGGCAAAGATCGTCTAAGGCCACACCATTATAATTGTGCGCCCGAGCAACTACATACGATTTTTCGAACCAAGAGAATGCAAAATCGTTGTATCCTTTTTGTTCCGGAGTGCTCATCTCGATGTTCATTCCGACGAAAAAGAGTCGACCCGCAATCTCAGCGCTATTGTCACCATAGATCTTTGCTACAGCTTTGTTCCTACACAAGCGCTCGTGTTCACTCTCCGGCACATCGGAGAATTTACTAATCCCCATAGATTGACCGGTTTTACGACCTGGACTTTTTCTGTATAACCACTCAGCCAGCTCATAGGCCCCTGCATTATCTGCACATAGAGAAATTGCTGAAATGAATTGATAGCAGCTACCATAAGCGAAGGCGAATGACATCAGCGCGAGACAGAGACTGCTAAAGCACAAGAAAGCGCCTCTAGCTAAGCTGAGAATTAAGTACCGACGAACCACGCCAAGCCAAATAGACTGCCAGAGTGCAAATTTTTTCTTCGACTTTGTCTTCCGTCGGTAGCCCCAAGCAACTGCAATGCTATATAGCAAGAGCAATTTGACAGTAAAACCGACCGACAATACGGAGGTCCAGCAAACGTGATCATATCCACACCAAGCCTGGGCCAGACAGCTCAATGAAAAGACGCCCACAATCACAATAAAGGAACCGAACAGAAAGGAATGAATTCTGCCGAGCATGATACACCACAGAGCTGCACCTTAAGCGATGATAGCCCAGTTCCAGCAACTCTGTTGGAAACGAGTGAGGGAAGTACGCTGTTTTAGCTAGCCCAGAGGTAGATGAGCTAAACTACTTTTGCTACCGCACAAAGGTTTCTACGTGGAATCGGCTTCATCTGACGCTCACCAAAAAGCACTAGCTACCCGCCAAGCAAAAAGAAAAGAATGGTCGAAAGTCATTCTCACAGCAGTCATCATCTACCTGGCTTTGAATTGCTCGCTTGGTTTCGCGCAACTAGAGTTCCGAAGTCCTCAAGTGGAGATATTGAGACAAGAGTTTGCACTTTGTATTCCATCACTACTTTTAACAAGTGCCATACTCAGCCTGGGCAAAGGCTGCCTGCAAAGAATATGTGAGCTACTGCTGTGCATTGCACTTCTTGTATTACCGCTACTCGTATTTACCTGCTTTACATTAAACACAACGACCATTCATCACTTCAGCCACGATAGACAAGTTGAGGCAAGCTATGTAGATAACGGCGCCTTTGGCTCGTCAGCCCATTCAATCAAGGCGAAACAAGGACGCGGTCCTTTTTTCTATTACATTAAGTCTGAAGGCATCGACACCTATCCATTTATAGGCAAGGAGATAGACGGGGAAGTAGAAGTGAAATACGACAAGGACGGAATGAGCGTTACTCGCGATCTTGATGAATGGCTGGCAGGAAGGCCCGGAAGTAAGAAGCGAAAGCAATTGAAGTGAATACGACTGTGTGGGCGAACTGAGAGTGTCTTTAATAAAGAATTTTTGGAAGAAACTATTCGGAAGGCAGCAAAGCATTCCGATCCCGATCCCATACAGCCCCAGAGAATACACTGGGCCGAAAGAATTCGCTAACCAACCCGCCGTTGACTATCTTATTAAGCACGTAAAATACCAAGCTCTTCCAGAACTATCGGGAAGGGCAATTCCCTTTAAATCGTTGTTTACCATCGAAGAGGACATACAGAAGGCTCTGAAAAATGAGTATCCTGACCTCGGCAGCATAACTATTTGCGAGAACTTGAGGCCAACCTGGCACGGCTCTCTCGTTAGTCCCAAATACATACATTTCAGCGAGCAGCGCATGCAAGTTGATTTTCACACTGTCAATGCTGAATGCAATGCAATCACGCTGGAGGATCTGGAATATTTATGTTTTCTCGATCAACGGACCGATGAGTGGCTACACAACGAAGATTACACCACAGAAGTATTTACCTTAGATGCTCTGAGCCATCAACTAGAAGCCTCATCCGACCAAGTCTACCTGCATATGATAATAGACAATGGTAAGCCGTGGAACGAATATAAACCTGTTAATCGCAAGTTAAGACAGGCAGTTACGGACAGAGTAAAAGCACTTTCCACAAATAAATCAGCGGATTACAATCCGCTGTGGCAAGCCATCGTCGAAGTTTACAACGACAAATTCTTTCCCGCAGAATTGATTATCAGAGAAGCATGCCTAACAAACTGGCTAAGGGATGGACAAAGCTGTGTCTACTCGCACAGGTACTTCTATTTTTAATTGCCTCAAAGCATAGTCAGCAAGTTTTGGATGCGAGCCATGCTCCAAAACCCCAGCTAATTCAAACGCTGCAATCTGTCGCATTCGCTCCCAAGTAAAAGAATGAGAAAAGTTGGCCATCAAGAATTCACCAACCGGAAATATGCAAGTGCGATAATTATCGCGTGCTACTTCACCACATAGTAGCTCGCGGGAAAATTTAAAGAAAAGAAGGGGCTCTTAAGCCCCCTTAGTTAGCATCTCCGACAGCTTCAGTCGAAGAAAAGCAGAAGTTTTATTTATCACTGTCAGACAAGACTCCTTTGCTGACTAAGAGTGACATGGCCTGCTGTGATAGCGTGCCGGGTTCCTGACGCCGAGCTGCTCTGACCATGGCGTTGAATGACACAACAATTTCGCGGCCGGCCAGATACTCTGCTTCAGTCAGTCTGTTATCTTGAGCCAGGGCGCGAAGAGTGGCAGCAAATCCTTCCATTATGGCCTCAATTTTATTGTCTTTAGAGGCCGTGAATTCGAAGGTGCTGACACTTGTCACGACTGGCTTGATCAAGAGAAACTTTCTCTCACTTTCGGCCACCACTTTAGATGTTGGTATGCAACGCCCACCGCAGACGACCTTCCAAATAGAAGAAGAGATGCGGTCATAAAGCGTAGTATCGGGTCCGACGTCACAGACAATGATGTCCCTGGGCTGAGCAGCAAAATGATCCACGACCACGCTGACCGGCTGCCAACCTTCCCAACTCAGAGCACCGTCATGCAAAGTCAGCACTTCACCGCTACCCAGGGGCAGCGGCACCGAGTTGAAAATCATAGGCACGGCACAAGAGGCACAGATGGCGGTGCCCAGACGAGGTGTCTGGCTACAAAGCTGATGGAATTCTCCACCCTTTTCGCGTCTGAATACTCCTTCTTTTGAAAGAAGAATTTGGGCGTCATGATCGCATGCCAGGGTCCAGAATTTCTCGGGCCAAGACGGATCGGCGGCATCTTCGATCCACTTAGCAAAACGCTTGCCGTTGTAGCATCCGCTTATCGGCAATCGGTTTCTATAGCGGCTGGCGTGAAGGTAATAATGCTCGAACATTACCGACTTCATTGTGGCTTCCGAGTCAAGTAGACTTTGAAAGTCTAGTTTGACAGCCAGTTCGACCAAACGTCTCACGCTTACTCCGGCGGCGAAAAGTCGCACCGGAATTGCACCACCGCTGACCCCACCCAAAGAGGCGAATGAGCGGAAGCCGAAATAGTCGAGAGCCATGAGCATTCCTGTGGCCGCCAGAATAGCGCGCGCGCCTCCCGGACCGGCAATGAGATGGCCGCCCGATCTTGTCGGCGACCCAATTATAGTGCTCATTGTTTTTGCCTTTGCTTGTTTTTCTCTGGCGCAAGCATTTGCTTTTATGCTTACTTGTTTTTACGCTTACTTATTTTTTCTAGCGCCAGAAGATGTTGTATAGATCGTTTGAGAAACCATAGGCCATTAGAATGACGAAGAGACCGCCAAACAGATAGGCCAGATTCTGCTTCAGTTCAAAGTTGATCGGCTTGCCTCGCACTTTTTCGAGCAGAAGATAGACCACTTGACCGCCGTCGAGAATCGGCAGCGGCAGGAGATTGAGAAAAATTAGGCTGCAGGAGATCATGACATTGAACATAATCAGACTGAAAACACCATCGTTCATGGCATCGCTACCCATTTCAATAACTCCAACAAAGCCTCGTAATTCAAGCTGTGCTGGTGATATTTCGCTGGGTCGCTCAATCACATGAGTGAGCATGCCGATGCTGAAAGCGACATCTTTCAATGTCGATGCGGTCGCTGAGGTAGCATCGACGATGGCGCGCCCAGGGCCGACACTGGTGACAGTCGGCTCAATCTCCTGCTGCACAGAGACGCCGATACGGCATTCGCTGTCAGGCAGGAGTGTTGTCAAAATTTTCTCATTACCGCGCTCGACAGTAACATGCACAGACTTGCCTGGATTGCGACAAAGTTCGCGCGCTATATCCTGAAAGCTCGCCACCGGCTGCTCGCCAATGGCCATGAAGCGGTCGTCTACTTGCAAGCCGGCATCGCGCGCCACCAAGTTATGTGTGGAAAGCCCAGATATTCTCGTGCTCTTCACTGTGGTGCTCGGCTCACCAACAACGATAAAGTAGGTGGCCAAAAGCATCACAGCAAAAATGAAGTTGAAAGCAACACCGGCCAGGGCAACGGCAATGCGCTTCCATACGGCAAAGTGCTTACGAGCTTCACCGTCTAAATCGCTGTTTTCCTCCATCTCAGGGATAGAGACATATCCACCAGCCAATATGGGCGAAAGCCGCACCTCAGTGTCAAAGATGTTGCCAACCACCCAGGACCACTGGCGCTTGCCGAAACCCACAGAAAAGACTGGGGTACGAAAGCCCAGACTATGGGCCACGAGCCAGTGGCCCATTTCATGCACAGCAATGAGGATAGAGACATCCAGCAGCATGAGCAGATAACCGATGGCAGGCCAGAGGGCAGACAGAGCGGGGGAAATGGCCGCTGAAGAAGCAGTAGTAACTGCAACGAAACTTGCTGTCTCCATATTATTGATTCCCTTCTTTTTATAGTGTCAGGTTGATAGGTTTGGAGGAGGCAAAATACTTCGCCTCCTCCTTTAGCTCAGTTTTCACTAGCCGATGACAGGCTTTGAAACGGGCTTCAGCTCCACCCTGGGAAGATTCAAGGCGACATGATTGTCATCCCAGAGGTAGGGGAAGGCAACGGCCTTGGAGAGGTCGCGACCCTGGTGAAATTCGTCCCAATCAGCCTTGATCTCAGGAAAGCGCATGCGCTCGGCCTTCACCAGGCGCGGTGCCATCCATTTGATAAAGTCAGCTTCTTCAGCAAGATAGGCGTCGGCTTCGGTCTCGGCCTCGTTGAGGAAAAGATCGATGAAAGCGTCAACCTGTGTCGCGCTGAAGTCGCTCATGCCGTACTGGGCGGCATGAGCAGTCTGGCCGCCAAGATACTTAGTGCCGCCCTGCTGATCAACCGAAATGGCCGGAAGTTTCCAACCTTCGTTGTTGCAGTCAGACATATTGAACTGCAAGAGCATGGCTTTGACGAAGCGCATTGCCTGCTGCAAATCGTTGGAGCAGCCCCCGGTTTTATCACCAAGGAACATGCGCTCAGAGCGATTACCGGCCAGAGCAATGGTGATGAATGACTTCATTCCCTTGGCAGTTTTGAAGTCGTGGGGCGGCACGGTGCGCACAAAGCCACCAACCCCGGACGGGCCGAGGATGCTGATGGCTGTGATGGCATCGCCATACTGACCGTCCCACTTACCAGTGTTTTGCAGATACTTTCGGTAGGCAAGCACAAAGTGACCAAGCTCATGCACCGCGATCATATGCTTGAGCATCGGATCAAGGCGTCGACCTTTAGTCTCGGTGATGGTGCCCATGATCATGTCTTCAAGGGCTTTCCAGATATCAGCATGAATGATCTTGTACTGCTCAGGCTTGAAGCTATCCACAGTCACCATGCCAGCAGGCACCGTAGAGACCAGGCGTTTCTTGGCAAACTCCGGTGCTCTCTTGGTGATCAATGTATCGATGTCAGCGCCAGTGAGACCGGTCATCTCATCAGCAATGGCACCAAGGTCGACGTCGTCGGCGGCCGGCACTTTCTTGATTTTCACCGAGAGAATAGCCAGACGACCGGCGCGATCCGGGGCAGTCACAGTGATTTTCTTGTCACCCAGTCGGCCCGAACGCACAAGAGCCGGGTCGAGCACTTCAGGTTTGTTAGTGGCGATAATGACGAGAATACGAGCATTGTCACCGGCCGATCCCTGCAATTCTACAAGGAGCTGGCCGACCGTCTGGTCGCGTTCATCGTTACCACCAGAAGCACCACCACTGCGATGTTTACCGACGGCATCAAATTCGTCGATGAATAGTATCACCCACGAATTGAGTTCGTCCCGCAGTTTGCGGCACTGCTCAAAGGCATCACGAACGCGCGAGGCGCCAGTGCCGACATACTGATCGACAAAGTCGCCGCCGCTGCAGGTGAGGACAGGAAGGCCCTTTTCACCATCTCCAGCTTCTCCCGAAATGGCCTGCACAAGATAGGTTTTACCCGTACCAGGGGGGCCTTCAAGAGTGACACCGGCGGGCACTTTGCCTCCCAGCTTGGTCAAGATTTCAGGATGCCTGATATCGAAGACGAGGGCCTTGATCTGATCAAGTTCATCGTCAATGCCAGCAACATCGGCAAAGGTCACTTTCTGACCAAGCTGATCCAGGCGAGTCAGAGTGATTTTGCCGTGCTTGCCCGGAGTGCCATTGCCCTGCCCACGCTTGTTCATAAACCAAGCAATAGCGCCAGAGATGACGATCATAACAATGATGCTCACCATCAGCTGACCAACGAATCCGCCGCCGTCGGCTGGCATATTGTATTCGCTCTCGGCATTGAGAAACTTAGCGTCCTTGCGCACGCCGTGGTCGGCGGCAGACTGCGAGAGCAGGTCATAGTCGTGCTTGCCAGGCACGTTTGCCCAGAGCGACTCTTTGCCGTCAGTGAGCACGATAGTGGGAGTCTCCTTACCCAACTGAGTGAGGAAGGTGATACCAGTGACCGATTTGGGATCTTTTTCCACCAGCTCTTGAATTTTCCAGAACTGCGTGCGGTCGTGAAAAGCCAGCTCGCCGTTGGTGGCGGGCTGGGGCTCAGATTGCGGGAAGACGTAACGATGCGCAGTTCCCGCGAGCAT
>CALRJJ020000092.1:0-10974 GCA_943367505.1 Flavobacterium psychrophilum
CGAATTTTGGGCTTGAAGTTTTAGGTCGCAAGCCTAGCGTCAGCATCCTAGCGCCGGGGGAAGTAAAAGCCTTCCTCATCACTATGGTTGTTACGCTTGCGTGGCAGAAAGTCGGCTAAGGCCCCGTCCTTTTTCGTTTCGCGGCCTCCGCCCTGCTCGGGAGTTTTTTTGCCTGATTGCTCTTCGCTTGGTTTAGTCGGTCTCTGGACTTCAGGAATCGACGTTTGATTGTTTTGTTGGGTGCTGTCTTGATTCTGCATGATTTTGTTTTTTTTGCTTGTTTGTTTGCTTGCTTGCTTGTGAGTTAGAAAATAAGGCAACCGAGCCTTTTTAGTTTGATTAGTCGCTTAATGTAGTGCCGCTCCTGCTGATCTAGCCCTTTGAAGTTGTAGTTGGCTTCATAGACCTCGATTTCTAGTTTGCGTTGGCGGGTGTGCAAAGCGGCGGCATAGTGAAGCTTGTACTCGGGTTCTTGCTGCGAGAGCCAAGCGTGAAAGCGCTCAAGCCTGAAGGCTGCGGCGGTTTTTCGCTTGATCGCTTCATTGGTAAATTGGCAAGCGCGTTGCCAGCAGTCAAGGGTGTTTTTGATTTCCGTGTTCAGTTGCGGTCGGGACCAAATTCCCACGGATGCTTTGCGAAAAAATCGGATTAGGCGACGCAGTAAACCGATTTTCTTCTCAGCCTGATTGAGTAAGGCGGTGGACTGGCCCTGCGGTGATTGTTTGTCTTGTGCCATGGTATCGGTCTTAGATGTCGGTCTTAGATGATGGTCTTTGATGTTGGTCAATAGTAAGAGCGCTTTCTGCCTATTTGGCAGATGAAAAGTACTAGATTGGCAATTGGATAGCTTTCTTTGGGTTTCCGGCTAATTAAAGGGAGGATTTGGTTATGATAGGTACGCTCAAATGCTAACAAGAAGCTTGAGTAGTAAGGAAGTAACTAGGCCCTAATTCTGCTAATTTGTCGTTCTTGATCTTACTCAGTTCACGCCATGCTCGAAAGGAGCAAACAAAATGAAATTCTCCGTCGCTCGTTCGCTCTCAGCTGCGCTAGCGCTCTCTGCTACGCTAACTCTTTCTGCTACGCTAGCGCTTTCTAATGCCTTGGTGCTTTCTACCGCATTAGGGTTCAGCCAACCAGTTTTCGCTGCTACGGTGAGTGACCCGGCACAGTTCATTCTGGAATATTATGCTGCTAAAGCTAAGACCAAATTCCCTTTGGAAGTGCATGGATATTTCTCTAAGCGCATTGTCGTGAAGCAGTTAGAGTTTGAGAAAGAGCGCAAAGAAAAGCCTGAAGAATTTGCCATGATGATGAAATTGGCCGAGGCTCTTGGTGGCGGTGAGCCGAGCAAGATCAAGGTAGTGGGCAAAGATGCTGCCTTGAGCACCGAAGCTCGCCAAATCTATGATATCGAAGCCGTAGAAATTCCTAAGTCATACAAAGAGATGATGAAGCCTGACGCAAAATGCTCGCTCAAGGGGCAGGTGGCATTAGTCAAAGAAAATGGCGAGTGGAAAATCGATAAGGACTTTTGGAAGTTTGAGAGTGTTGGCAAAGATGGCAAGTTTAGCCAGTCTTCTGGATTGAATCCCGATCGCGATGATGACAAAGCTGACGCCGGTTCGTCAGGCCCAGATGGCGGGGCTTCGTCAGGGATAAGTTCTGATGATGATAAGAATTGGGCGCCAAGCGAGAGTGATGATCTCCTTGATCGCACCATGAAGCTGTGGAAGCGCGATAAGTCGCTCTCTAGCGCTGAATCTAAGGGCAAGAGCATCTATGCCGCCATTAAAATTGATAAGACTGGTGAAATAGTCGATTTGCAAGTTGGTGGACAGAAGGCTCAGCCTGAGGCCGAAGAGCAGTTGCGTCAATTCTTCACCAAGGCTCAGCCATTTAAGCCTTTGCCTGCTAGCTATGCTGGCAAGTCAAATGCCTGGATGATGTTTGACTGGTCCAACGGTGGTGAGGCAATTTCGGGCCCTTACTTTAGTGAAGGTCCAGTCTCTGACTCTGTTATTGATAAAATTCATCACAAAGCCGATAACTAGGAAAAGACTAAACTATAGATGCTGTCTTTTCTTAAAACCAGGCTCGCAGCCAAGATTGCCTTAACCATGGCTATTCCCGTGGTGGTCAATCTGCTGCTCTATGGTGAAATGCAAAGGCAGCTTGTTTCGCTAGAACGGCTTACTGACGAGCTTGCGGTTCGTCGCAATATCGTGCAGCATACCAATGATATTGTTATCGCAAATTATTTTGCTATACAGTCGTTAATGCAATTCAAGATGTTCAATAAGCCCAGTGATCGCCAGGCTTACCAGGAGTATCTCTCTAAGTATCGCCATGAGCTTGATACCCTAGCTGTCTTGCTCAATGGCCGGGCTGCCGATAGAGAAGTGGGGCTCAATTTGCAGAAAGTTGGCCGCCAGTATTTGTCGGCCCTCGATGGTTCGCAGTTCAGCCCCAACGAGCATAATCAGGTTGGTTCTTTCTTTGATGATCTTGAGCGCAATCGTAAGCTAAAAGATGCAACGGTTGTCTTTCTTACTACTCTAAAAGATGTCGGTCGCAAGGCCCAGAAAGATGTAGAACTTGCTAGCCTGCAAGAAAGTGAATCGCGTCTCGGTTTCAGGCAATTTTGTCAGTTTGTTATTTTTGCCAATAGCTTGTTGGCCCTGGCTATGGCCATTTTAGTGGCGGCATTGATTGTTCGAAGAATCAATGTGGTGCGGGCCAATGCCGAGAGATTAGCTCGGGGTCTGCCGCTGCTCTCGCCGCTCAATTCTGCCGATGAAATAGGTGCCCTCGACAAAACATTTAGGCAGATGGCTGCTGCTCTTGATTCGGCTCGGGAGAGAGAGAAAGAGATGCTCTCAACCATTGAAGAGTCTCGCGATGAGCTGACTATGGTAATTAATAAAATTCCGGCGGCTTTGTTTGTAACTGATCAATTAGGTAATGTTGAGTCACTAAATACGGTGGCAGAGCAACTCTTCGGCATTGATATCAGTTATTTTGAAAATGCCAAGATTGAGAAAATATTTCGTCTCAAAGCCGCTGAAAAAGAAGGGCTGTTTGCCCGGCTTATGCGCGGCTCTAAGCCGGTTGCTTTGTTTGCTGCTGGCCCCGACGGCGAAGTCGTGCCGGTCAATGTTTCGGTGATTGAGTATCATGTGGCAGGCACGGCTAAGTATTTGACTACCTTGGTTGATGAGACCCAGCGCCTGGTTTTGGAACAGGCCAAAGGTGACTTCTTCAATATGGTCAGCCACGATATGCGCACACCGCTCACTAGTTTAAGTGGTGTTTTGCAAATGGCTTTGGCTGGAACCTATGGCCCCTTGCCCGATGTGGCGCAGTCTAAGCTAGAAATTGCTAGATCAAGTTCAGACCTGCTGTTGAGCATGATTAATCGCTTGCTCGAAATCGAGCGGATTGAAAGCTCTAATTTGGAGTTGAAGATCGAGCCTCTTGATTTTGCTGCTCTTGTGAGGCAAGCGGGTGATTTAATTAGCCCCCAGCTTGAACCAAAAGCTTTGCGATTAGAGCTGGTGCCTGAGCCTTGTTTCGTTGCGGCCGACAGTCACTATTTGCTGGAAGTAATTCTCAATTTGCTCACCAATGCCATTAAGTACTCGCCTGAGAAAGGCTTGCTGTCTATGTCGTGTCGAGTGACGAAAGATGCAGTTCCGCTCGTGCTCTTTGAGCTTAGCGATCAGGGCCCTGGGGTTCCGGCTGACAAAAAGGAACAGATATTTGAGCGCTTCCTGCAAAGTGATAGCAGCCGTGACCGCTCTAGTGGCTTTGGTTTGGGGCTTTCTATTTGTCGGCGAATTATCTTGCAGCATGGTGGTGAGATCGGCGTAAAAGATGCCTCTGCCCGCGGTGCTATTTTCTGGTTTGCTTTGAAAGCTGCAGCTAGCCAAACCCGAAGCTAGCCAAACCCGAAGCTAGCCAAAGCCGCAACTAACCCAAGCGGTAGCCAAAGCCTTTAATCGTAGTAATTAGATGGTTGTCGCTGTCGCTGTCGATAGCTTTGCGAATGCGCAGAATTACTGAGCGCACCGCTTCATTGGTGGCATCTGAATCGGTGGGCCAGGCCCGAGAAAGCAGTTCTTCTCCTGAGAATACTCGCCCGGGATTGTTCATTAATAGCTCAAGTACAGTAAATTCTTGAGGGTGCAGTTTCACTAACTCGCCTTTGAATTTGACAGTTTTGTTGCGCTGGTCGAGTTCTAAATCGCCCACTATTAGCGGCTTGTACTGCAAGTTTTGGGGGCGGCGCAGCAAGGCTCTTACTCGTGCCAATACTTCTGGTAAGGCAAATGGTTTAGTGAGATAGTCATCGGCACCGCTGTCCAATCCGGCCATTTTGTTGACGACAGAATCCATGCCGGTGAGAAAGAGAACGGGTGTATTGACGCCAGCGGCGCGCACTTCGGTGCAAAGATCTAAGCCTGAAGCCTGGGGCAGTTGCCAGTCTAAAATCAAAAGATTGTAGCTATTTTGAGCGAGCTTGGCCTTTCCCTCTTCTGCTGAATGAACTACCTCAACCTCGTAGTCTGCCGCGCGCAGGCAGTCTTGCAAGACCTCGGCAATTTTTTCATCGTCTTCCACGACTAAAATATGGGCTGTCATTATGTCTCAAATTGCAGTAAGTGCATCAACAATTGTAGGGCCGGCGTGGGAGATTGTCGATTGGCACAACGCCACTTCAAGTAAAACGGCAATTTGTGGCTGTAGTGCTCCTGTAGCATTTCGACTATGGCGGCCTGCTGTTCCTCGTTTGCTGCTTCGAATGCTTCTACAAGTGGCTCGATGGCTTTTTCATGTTTGAGCCAGCCGAGCAAATAGATTGCGGCCAGGCTTCTTTTGCTAGCCATTAGTGGGCTTGAAGGTGCTCTGCTCGATGTCGACGAGAGAGCACTGCTCGGCGTCGACGAGAATGAGTCTGAAGAGGGTGGGGCGGCCTCGACTTTAAGTTCGCTTACCAGATTTTTGAATGGGGCGCGCTTGGCTATTTCTTTGAGAACCTGTTTGGCGCGATTGATGCTCAAGTGCCCCGAGCCAGTAGCGACATTTTCAATCATCATTTGCACAATTAGGGCCCGCCATTCGGGGCTTTTGGCGGCGAATTCCAGTACCAGATTGAGTATTGGTGTTTCGCATGTTTTGAGCTTGGCGGCGGTGGGCATTGTGCTTGAAATAGAGGCGTTAGCGATGGCGCGAATGGTGCGCAGGGCCATGCCAATGGCTGTTTCCATCACGTGCAAGTCGGCGGCTCTGGCGGCAACTGCTATGTACATGTCTAGGCGGGCCTGGGGCGAGAGCTCCTGGGGTTCGATAATGAGCGGGGAGCTGGTGACGGCGGCGCCTGTTGCGACGCTAGTGCTGTCGCTGTAGCTTTCAATATAGTTGGCTACGGCCGACAATGAGGCTACCGCGCCTTCTGAATATTCGTTGATTGACATTTGCTTTGGCACCTTGTTTTGCTTAGCTCCATATAGCGAATGTAATTTGGCAAAATGACAATTACGTTACAGTGCCTCAACGCCGCTATAATCTCTCTGTTGGCTTGGGAGTTTCTGGCTTGTCAAAGGTTCTAGTAGTCGAAGACGATCAATCTATTGCTCAAGTAGTCAAAGATGCTTTGACTGACGCGAAGTACATGGTCGATATGGTGCACAATGGTGCCGATGCCCGCGCCTATTTGAACTCGGTCAACTACGATTTGATTGTGATGGATTGGCAGCTGCCCGATACCACCGGAATTGAGCTGACTACTGAGTTTCGGGGCAAGGGCGGAGCCACGCCAGTATTGTTCTTAACTGGGCGAAATAGCGTGCCAGACCGTATTACCGGTCTTGATTCTGGTGGGGATGACTATCTCACCAAGCCTTTTGACATCCGCGAATTATTGTCGCGGGTGCGGGCCCTATTGCGTCGTCCCACTCCGGTCACTTACAAATCATTGAAAGTGCGCGATTTAGAACTTGACCCGGTGCAGCATGTGGTCAATCTAAATGGTACTGAGATCAAGCTTTATCCCAAAGAATTTTCTTTATTAGAATTGTTCATGCGGCACCCCCAGCGAGTCTTCTCTGGTGATGACTTGCTTAGCAAGGTTTGGCCAACCGATTCTGATGCTTCCATTGAAACTGTGCGCACCACAATTTTACGCTTGCGCCAGAAGATAGAGACAGACCCGGATAATCCTCTGGTGAGGACGATCCGGGGCGTCGGTTATCGCTTAGAGCCGTAGGCTTGCTATTGCACTTGCTTTTGCTTTTGCTTCTGCGCTTATCCTTATTCTTGTTCTTGGGCGCGTAGTTGATCCATGCGGGCTTTGAATGCTGGATTGATTGCTTCTAGCTTTTCAATATTGTTGGAAACCGGCATGATGAAGCCTTCGTATAGACGGTGAGTGTTGTGTCCAGTGGTGATGTTCTTCAATTGACCGGCAAGAAGATTCATCTCGCGTGTTTCGTCTGCAGTATAGTGGTGGTCAATTTTGATACCGAGCAGGCGGCAGGCTACGTGGCTGTAACCCTCATTGGGTCTAAGTGTTGCCATGTCATCTAGACGATTTTTTAGATCGCTATCGCAGACATCGGTTTTCTTATTTTGGTTTTTCTCCTTTTCGGCGCGGTCGAGTTCTTCTTGTCTCTGCTGTGCTTCGAAATTGCTTTGAGTCTCTGAAATGTCGCCTTTAGCCACGTCTTGATGGGGGGTGAAATCATCTTGAGGGCTATAGCCAGCTCGGCGATCAATTTTGTCGATGTTGATTCCTCTGAAGGGGCCATTTTTGATGGTTGGTTGATCGCCTTTCAATAGACTGTAGACAAAGCGGGCGTTGCGCTCGTTGTAGACTTCGTCTTCTTGGCCATTGGCAGCGCGTTCTTTGTAGTCATTCAAGAAGGCTTTATAGTCGCTGCGGCTGAGGCGGCCGTTTTCTTTATGGGAGGCATCGAGGGCATGCATTAAGGCACCATTGTTCTCATACAGTGGTGAAGCGGCATCAGCTGTCATGTCATGCTTAAGCTCGCGTTTGCCCTGGCGATTGTTTTGTCTGTCCCATTTGTTTAGGTCGGCATCTTCGATAGCGTCTCTATCAAATTCCCAGGCCTTTTTTGTGTGGGCAACTTGGTCGTAGAAACTCTTGTTGCTTTTGGGTGATGGTACTGTGCTTCTGAGATTGTCGGCAAAGATTGATTCAAAAGTCATGCCCTGGCCGTTTGCTTGGCTTTCACGCGATTGGGCCAGCACATCTAATACTTCATGCTTGCTAACGATGCCGTTGCCATCTTGATCGAAGGCTCCTTTATTGTCTCTGACGAAGGCTACAGTCATGCTAGGAAGGTGGCCAGTGCGCTCTAGTTCTCCCGCGACGCTCTTCCAATAATTGTCGTGCTGTTGAATCGATTTGAATGAACCATCATCTTTGGTGGCTTCAAATTCGTTGCGCATGTTCTGCACAGCTGATTCCGGGCCGCCTGCCAGGGCGTGGTGATAAAGTGTTTCGGCGTTCTTTACCGGATCTGGCTGGTCGTGTGACATGTGAGATTCCTCCAGTAGGAAGTGTTCGGGGGAGATTGGGAGGTTTGTGCCTCTCAGTGATGTCAATATAGGAAGCGAATATAACAACTGCATTGCAGTGTTTGTTTTTCTTGGAAATTTGTTTTCTGCGATTTTTACAGCCACTTTTGCCGCGACAATATATGGAAGGGTTAGCTGTCACGTCAATGTTATTTAGCGGCAGCATTATGACTGTGCGAAGGCTGTTAAATCGAATCGGCTTTCAAAGAGCCAAGGCTTTCAGCACTAACAATTTAAAAGTTTCATCGGGGGATGGAAGTGGGGGAGACAGGTAATACTGTCTCTCTCTCAGTTTTGGGGCTTGTTGGCGAATCTCCTATCGCTTGAGCCGTCATTATTGTGGGTACAATTTCTTAGATGGTGTCCTTTAGCCTCAGGTGTCACTTCTATGCCCCGCGATACTGTAGCCGGTTTACATAATCACAAGCGTGATGCTGAGCCAGATCACGGCAGAGATAGCGGTGCTGGTGATACTGCTGTCGATCTCTCGTCTGACACCTGGTATATGATGCGCCCCGAAAACTCCGTCAAGGAAAAGGGCACAAAAGTCGAGTTTCCTGATCCTGAAAAAGTCGCCCGGGGCAGTACTGTGCCGATTTCGGTTTCGGTTGATGGCACTCCGCGCAACATCTATATGCATGTTCCTGAACACTATAATGCCGCCGAACCAGCTGCTGTGCTGGTTGTGTATAACGGTTGGGGTGACAAGCCCGGCCCTGGTGGCACCAAGGCTGGCGCTGCTGGCTTAGAAGAGCTTACTGGTTTAAGTAAAGAGGCCGATAAGAACGGCATGTTTGTGCTTTATATGAACGGCAACCCTAAGAAGGATCTCTCGTATAATAACGGCCAGTATCCCTTTTCTAAGACTGATGATGTCGCCTATACCACTGCTGTACTTGATCAATTGAATAAAAACTATAATGTTGATTTGGAGCGCATTACTTTGACTGGTTATTCTCAGGGCTCTAGCTTTGCCCACAAAGCGGCTGCTGAGTTGCCAGAGAGGTATCGACCAGCAAACTTAGTCGATATCAGCGGCTGGACAACCGGTAGAGAGGCGAAGGTACCTTCTGGTATGAATTTCATGTCAATTCAATCAGAGAAAGATACAGTGGCGCCTGTTGATGGAAGATGGTTTGGCTTGCATATGGATTCAGAAGAAAAGACCCTGCAGCGCTATCTCAAGGGTAATGGTCTTGATGTAGCTAAGGCCGTTGTGGCAGACGAAGCATCGACCTCGGTGCGTGAGATAGTATGGGATGCCCCATCGGGAGCCAAGATTAAGAGTATTACTATTCCTGGGTTCAAGGGTCACGACTGGCATGGTAGTGTTGGCTCGGAAGCACCTGTTAATGCCACCAAGGAACTAATCGAGTTTATTCGAAATAAGAGACGTGGAAGTTAAAACCTTGTCGGTTGCGATTATTGGTGGTGGTCCTGCTGGCCTTATGGCGGCGGAGGTGCTCATCAATGCTGGCATTAGCGTGGATGTCTATGAGGCCATGCCGACTCTCGGTCGCAAATTCTTGCGCGCCGGTTTGGGTGGACTAAACATTACCCACAGTGAAGCGTTCACTGATTTTTGTTCGCGTTACAGCGATAGGCAGAGCCACATGCAAGTGTTTCTCGATGCCTTCCCGCCTGACCGTTTGCGCCATTGGGTGCACGGGCTTGGTATCGAAACTTTCGTCGGTAGCTCGGGCCGGGTATTTCCTACTGAAATGAAGGCCGCTCCACTTTTGCGAGCCTGGGTTCATAGATTGCGAGCTGCTGGTGTGCAGTTTCATTTGAATCACCATTGGCTTGGTTTTGATAGCGAGGGGATGTTGCGTCTGGCCAATCAAACAGAAGAGTTCTCTTTGCGCCCCAGTTGCACTATCCTGGCACTTGGCGGTGCTAGTTGGCCTCAGCTTGGTTCCACTGGTACCTGGGTGCCCTGGCTGCAAGAGCGCGGTGTTGAGGTTGCCCCTTGGCTCAGTGCTAACTGTGGTTTTGATGTTAGCTGGAGCGCGCATCTGCGTGAGAAATTTGCCGGCTCTCCTCTTAAGTCAGTGGCGCTTACATTCAAAGATTTGCAGGGTAAGAGCGAAACTCGCCAGGGCGAGATATTAATTAGCGAATACGGCGTGGAGGGTAGTCTCATTTACGCCTTCTCGCGGCGCTTGCGTGATTATCTCAATGTCCATGGCGAGGCTACTTTTACTTTAGACCTTCTACCTGCTCGCAGCGCCGAGCGTGTGCTTGCTGACCTGTCGAGGCCACAGGGCTCGCGCTCGCTTTCGCGTCATTTGCAGACCTGTCTTGGTGATAACGCTTTGAAGAGAGCCTTGCTATACGAAGTGCTCAGCCGTGAGCAGATGGCTGATTCGGCCGCTCTGGCAAAGTGCATAAAGGCTTTGCCCATCACTGTGCGTTCTACTCGCCCTCTGGCTGAAGCTATTAGTACCGCCGGTGGTGTGTGCTTCAATTCTGTTGATGAAAATCTTATGCTCAAGGAGCTGCCCGGGGTTTTCGTCTGTGGCGAAATGATTGACTGGGAAGCGCCTACGGGCGGCTATTTACTGACCGGTTGCTTTGCCACCGGCCAGTGGGCCGGGCAAGGGGCATTGCAGTGGTTGCAAGCTAGTAAAGCAGAGAGCATTGAATCTATTGGTACTTGCTTTATGCAAGAGGATGGCGCTTTGATTCTGCGGCTGCGAGCCACTAGTGGCCCCGATGCTCCAGTTGATGTTGCTGGTGTGGTGGGCACGGCCACTATTACTTATGCCTTAAGCGATCCCGCTTATGGCGAAATTCTTGAGCATGTCAAACCGATTAGACCTGGTGAGACCAAGCTGGTTGCGCCCTGGCCCGACTAATGGTTTTTAGTTTTTCGCGACTTGTTTCTCGTGAATAGTGTCTCGTGAATAGTTTTTTGTGAATAGTCTATTGCTTCATAAAATCGCGAATCAAATTATGGAATTGAAACACCCCAGCTTCCCAGGTTGGTGAATAGCGACCGGTGTCGTAAAACCGTGAGCGAATGCCTCTTTGCACTAGTTCGACAACTTCTTCGTCTTCAATCTCAGTTTGATTAATGTCTTTGGTGGAATAATTGCCGAAGCGTTCTTCTCGCCAAACATAAGTGAGGAAGCGGATCTTGGTAGTGTTGTGGCTCTGTGGCATAACAATATTGACCGACAAGCCCCAGGGGTAAAAATTGAACATCATATTGGGGAAAAGCCAGTAGTAGAAGGCCGCGATTAGCTGACCGTGATCTGGTGATGATGGTGGCAGATCAAAGGCGTCTTCTGCTTTGGAAGCAACACCAATTTGGACATTGCAATATGGATGCAGATCGGTATGGTAGGCCTTTGTATCAAGTAAGCTCAC